>JAJRBV010000057.1 GCA_028679275.1 Methanoregulaceae archaeon | reverse complement strand
TCCCGGGGAAGAGTTTCTGGACGACCGACCCGAATCCGTACTTGATCAGGATATCCGCAATCTGCCAGTACCGCCTGAATTTCGTCACCATGCGGTCTTCTTCACCTGTACTGAATAGTTTAACGGAATGATATTAGTCGCTTTCTCTCAAAAAAAGAGGTTTGCCGGTCCCCTGATACGAAGGGACCGGGGATCAGCCCCGGCCTTGCCGGGGGTTTTACCGGTGGGTGAAATAGGCGATGACACGGTCACCCGTGGTATCGTCGATACGGGCAAATCCCACCCGCTCGAACTGGACAACCGACCCCGCCTCTCTCACGATGCCCGGCTCACAGACCCCCTCGACATCCCCGTCCTGTTTCCGGAGCGTGCAGGGCAGTGCACAATCAGCCGGCAGCCACTGGATGATGGGGGCTTTTGCGTCCCGTGCATCGGCGAGCTGATCCCCTGCATAGGTGAGCACATACGCTCCATTATCGCGGGATACCCTGACATTGAAAAGGTCCTTCAGGCGGATCATCGGAGAATCTTTTTCAAGTTCCTCGCGGGGGAGCAGGATCGTTCCGGTAAACGGGAGAACCCGGGTTCCCCTTGCCGGCTCATTCGGATGGAGGAGTGCATGGGCGACATGGTGAGGCGCCTGCATCACCGGCATACCCACCGGATGGGGAACGAAGAAATACCGGTTGGCAACCGGGTCGACGATGATGCGGTTCTGGGCGTACAGGTTGTCCCATGAAAAGGAGATATCGGTCTCCCCGATGCCAATCTCGACGACTGCCTGCCGGACCGCCCCTGGGGCGATACCCCGGCGGGCAAGAGCCCTGAGCGTCCCGAGCCGGATGTCATCCCATCCCTCATACTCCCCGGACACGATTCCCTGTCTCATCTGGGAGGTGGAGAGGACGACCCCCTCGATTCCCATTCTCCCGTAGTGACGGTATACCGGGACCTCCCAGCCGAAGTAATCGAAAATGTACCGCTGCCTCCGGGTGTTTGCGATATGATCCTTTCCCCGGATCACGTGCGTCACCCCGAGCAGATGGTCGTCCACTGCCACAGAGAAGTTCATCAGGGGGTAGACAACGGCATCGATCCTCGGGTGCAGGGGCTGGCGAAGGATACGAAACGCCGGAAAATCCCGCATTGCAGGGTCAGGATGATCCAGCTCGGTCCTGACCCGGACCGAAGCCTCGCCCTCGTAGAACTCCCCGGCGAGCATCTTCTCCCAGAGGGAAAGGTTCTCTTCGACCGCGAGCGGGCGGCAGGGACAGGCGGTCTTCTGCTGCTTCAACTCCCTGAACTGCTCATTTTCGCAGGTACAGACATAGGCACCCCCGCGTTCGATCAGTTCCTTTCCATAGTGGTAATAGAGATCAAACCGGTCGCTCTGATACACCACCTCGTGGATTGAGAGCCCGAGCCATTCGATATCCTCAATGACCATCCGGTACGCCTCCGGATCAATCCTTTTCGGGTCGGTATCTTCGATCCGGAGGATGTATTTCCCTCCGTAGCGCTTCACATACGCGTCATTCAGAACGGCCGCCCGTGCATGCCCCAGGTGCAGCGGACCGCTGGGATTCGGGGCAAAGCGCATCACGACCCCATGATCCGACTTTTCGAGATGAGGGAGCTCTTTTACATGCACCCGTGGCCGGGACAGGTCACGGGCTACATCCGGGGCAAGTGCAAAAAGCCGTTCCTCACGCTCCTCAGGGGAGAGAGCCGCAACCTCGGCAAGCACCTCGTCCATGAGAACGGACACTTCCTTTGACCGCGACCGGAAATGGGGATACTTCCCCATGACCATCCCGATCACGGTCCCCGCCTTCGGGAGGCTCGAATGCTTCACCGCATTCTGGAGAGCAAAAATAAAAAGGGCTTCCCGGAGATCCTGTTCCATATTCAGTAGCTCCGGGCAAGGAAATAATCGGCAAGCTCGGAAAGAAGCTGTTTCTCTTCGGTATCCGGGAGGATGCTGATACGCTTCTTCCCGGTTTTGATCAGGTCCCGGGCTGTCGCCCTGACCTCCTCAAGGACACCCAGCGACTCGAGGTCCCGTATGACCGCATCGATCTCGGCGGAAGAGAGGTCCCGGCGGTATTCGGACAGATCAAGGCCCTTTTCGAATGCCTTCATGGTGATCAGGGTCTTTTTCCCTTCCCGCAGGTCGGATGCCCGGTCCTTCCCGCTCACTTCGGGTGGGGCGACAAGATCGATGATGTCATCCTGGATCTGGAATGCCATGCCGATCCCGAGCCCGAAATGGTACAGAGCATCGACGTAGGAGGGATTTCCTCCGGCGAGGATGCCCCCGATCCCGGCTGAAGCTGCATAGAGAACCCCGGTCTTCTTCTCCACCATCTTCATATATTCCCCTTCCAGCACGTCCTCCCTCGACTCAAAAGACATATCCATGTGCTGCCCTTCGCAGATCTGGACACAGGTCCGGCCAAGCATCGAGATCGCCCGTACCTTGGCATTGTCAGGGGCATCGGTCATGGCTATGAATTCAAAGGCGCTTGCAAAGAGCACATCTCCTGCAAGGATTGCCGTTGGCATATCCCATTTTGTATGGACCGTCGGAACGCCTCTCCGCACCACGTCTGCATCCATGATATCGTCATGGATGAGGGTGAAGCTGTGGGTCAGCTCAAGAGCAAGTGCTGCAGGCATCACGTCGATTGAACTCCCTTTCCGGATTGCATCGGCCGAGAGGATGACAAGGACCGGCCGCAGCCTTTTTCCTCCCGCAAGGAGCAGGTGGGAACTTGCTGCCCCGAGTTCTCCGCAGGTCTCCCCGAAATAGCGGTAGATGAGCTTATCCACCTGTTCTGCAGTGTTCTCAAGATATTCCTTCAGATCCATCGTGATTATCCTTCCTTTGTTCAGACCAGTTTGACCCGCATCCCATTCGACATGATATGAACATCGTTATGGAGCGTATATCCCATTTCCTCAGAAAATTCGGCATAACCGGATGTCATCCTGATATGCCCGTGCGCCGGGATGATGTGCTGGGGGTTTAACATGTGGACAAACTCGTAATGGTCTTCCCGGTATGCATGGCCGCTCACATGGAGATCCGGGAAGATCCGTGCCCCTGCCATGTTCAGGTGGGCCTCCACCATATAGCGCTGGCCGATGTTCATCGGGTTCGGGATTACCTTTGCAGAGAAGATCACTTTGTCGCCTTTCTCGATCTTATAAGGCGTGTCCCCGAGTGCGATCCGGGTAAGGATCGAGCCGGGTTCACCCTGGTGACCCGTGATGATCGGGAGGAATTTCTCCTTGCCCATCTTGATCATCCGCCGGAGCGTCCGGTCTACCGTCCGACGATTCCCAAACATGCTCATCGTCTCAGGGAACGCAACCAGTTTCATCTGCTCAGCGGTGGAGCTGTACCGTTCCATCGAGCGGCCGAGCAGAACCGGTTTCCTGCCTATCTCGTGGGCACATTCGGCAATCGTCTTTACCCGGGCGATATGGGAGGAGAAGGTGCTGACGACAATTGCGTTCTTGTCATCCTCGTAACTCGTGATCGTGTCGCGGACGACATCACGGGCGATCCGTTCACTGGGCGCCCGGCCCCGGTTATCGATATACGTGCTTTCCGTGATGAGGGCAAGTACCCCTTCCTTTCCGATCTGTCGCAGACGGGCGAAATCCGGGGCGTCCCCGATCACCGGGGTCCGGTCAAGCTTGTAATCGCAGGCGTAAACCACTGCTCCTTTCGGGGTATGGAGCACTACCGTTGCCGTATCGATGATACTGTGCTGCATCCTGACAAATTCAAGCGTCAGGTGCTGCGACAGCGTGTACTTCTGCCCGTGCTTCAGAGCGAAGAGCTTGTTGTTCACCCCGAACTTCTGCTCACCTGCGATCTGCTGCCGGATCAGCTCAATGGTGTAGGGGGTCCCGATGATCGGGGCATTATACCGGTGTGCAAGTTTCGGGACTGCCCCGATATGGTCCAGGTGCCCGTGGGAGCAGACGATTGCTTTCACGCTGCCTTCCACGGTATTCATCATCGTGTCATCAGGGATCGCCTTCATCTGTATGAGATCCAGCGAATGCAGGTTCTCTACCTCGGCTTCCTCGTGGATCATTACCTGGTCCAGGCGAAGGCCCATATCCAGAATTACAATCTCTTTTCCGCAGCGGACGGCGGTCATATTTCTCCCGACCTCGTCATACCCGCCTACGGCAATTATCTCAATATCCATTATTTTCCTCCATTTATTTCTTCATCATCTGTCGGGTCCTGCCGGTTATGTAAGGCCGCTTCTCCCGAAGCGCTCCCGGATTTTTTGCGCCGGAGAGGAACATTGCCACCCGCAGTTCATCGCAGAATGCCTTTACTGTTCTTTCCAATTCAGTTTCTCCCTGCATTGCAGGTTTCAGGAGCGGCAGCGCTACACCGCACAGGTCGGCGCCGAGCGCAATTGCCTTTGCCATATCAATGCCGTTCCTGATGCCGCCCGTTGCGATCACGGGTCCCCCGGTGCCTGCAACCTCCATGAGGCTGACCACGGTGGGAATCCCCCATTCTTCAAAAACTGTTGAAAGGGAGGGATGCCCCATCTCCCCGCTTCCGGGCTCATGTGGCGTGCGAAGCCCTTCCACCGCAGCCCATGACGTGCCGCCCCATCCCCCGACATCGATGCCTTTTGCACCGGCATCCCAGCACAGGCGGGCAGTCTCAGCGGATACCCCGCTCCCGGTCTCCTTCACGATAACCGGGATACGGAAATCCGCACAGAGCTCGGCGATTGTCTCAAGGCAGCCCCTCGCATCATGGTCGCCTTCCGGCTGGACTGCCTCCTGCAGGAAGTTGAGGTGCACCGCTATCGCATCGGCGTCGATCATCGCTGCCGCCCGCTCGGCCCACTCCGTACCATGATCCCTGAGCTGGACCGCACCAATATTGGCGGCGAGGAATGCTCTCGGGGCCTCCTCTCTCACCACCGAGAAGGTGTCTTCAAGGGCAGGGTTCTCAAGGGCAGCCCGCTGGGAACCTACACCCATGCCAATACCAAACTCCGCAGCGGCCCTGGCAAGAAGACGGTTCACTTCTTTTGTCCCTGGATGGCCTCCCGTCATCCCTGCAATGAACAGGGGTGATTCGAAAGTGTACCCGAGGAACTCGGTCTTCATGTCGATAAAATCAAGGTCGCATTCGGGGAGAGCGTTGTGCACGAGCCGGATATCTGAAAAACCCGGGTCGCCACGCTCGATGTTCCGCTCAAGGCAGATACGGAGATGGTCAAGCTTTCTTCCTGAAGTGATCCTGTGTTGCTCCACCATTACGCTCCGCCTCTCACCACGGTTCCCCCGTGGGGCCTTCCGTCAAGAAACGCCCCCGTCTGTTCAACATGGAAGATCTCTGAACAGGTCCCCCCGCGGGCCAGTTCAAGCAATTCCCGTATCTTTCCTTCCATCCCGCCGGTTACATCGGTATGGCGGGAGGATCCGATCCTCACCTGACCGATTGTCTGCGGGGTCAGTACAGGGATCACGGCATCGCCGGAAAGGACTCCCGGTACATCGGTGGCAAGCCCAATCCGCCCGAAGTGGAGCGACCGGCCAAGATACGATACCAGCTGGTCCCCGGAAACGATGGTTGTTCCCTTTATCCCGTCCATCACGACATCCCCGTGCAGGACCGGGACGATTCCCCTGGAGAGCATCTCTCTGATATGTCGGGTTTCCATCGATATGATCCTGCCGTTCTCTGCATAGCAGGAGTCCAGCGGGTGTATCCCGATCGCCTCGGTTCCCTTTTCCCGGAGGGCGGTAACCACAACCCTGTTCAGCTTCGATACTGCACGGTGGGTGAGAAAGACCCCTTCACGGTTCTGACCGGTCAGTCCTTCCATCAGCCGGAAACGGTGTGCTTCGGGATGTCCGCAGGAACCAGCCCCATGCACGATAAGGAGCGGGATTTTGCAGTGACCGGCAATCTCCCTGCTGATCATGGCCAGGTTTTCACGCCGGATCGTGCCAGGATTCCCTTTTTCTGTCAGCACGCTCCCTCCAAGTTTCAGAAGAACCGCTTCAGGCATCCTTCTCCTTCCGGACTCCTTCGGTATCGATGCTCGTGGAGAACGCCCGGGCTTCACACGATTCGATGGCACCTGCCACGCGGCTTTTCAGGTGCTTGGGGCAGATTGCAATCATGCATCCGCCGCCACCGGCTCCGGTAAGCTTGGCACCGTAGGCTCCTGCCGTACGGGCTGCAAGGACCAGCCGGGAGAGCTGGGGATGCCCCACACCGAGGACTTCAAGAAGTGCATGGTTCATGTTCATAAGCTCCCCCAGCCTCTGTGCATCGGTCATATGGTGCATGGCGGAGAGAGAGACCGCTCCGATGGCATCGAGAACCGGGTTGCAGACCTCAGGGTTTGCCGATTTCAGCCCGGCAACAAGTTCCACCATCTTTGCCGTGTTGTGCTGGACCATGGAATTTCCGATTACCAGGTGGAAGTGGTACGGGGCAAGCCTTCTTCGTGCTGTTCCAGTGATGAGTACGAGGCCTCCGAAGGTCGATACCGTGGTGTCGGTCGGGCTCGCCCTGCCCTTCTGCACCTTCTTCTCAATGGCAAATGCCATATCCGCGATCTCCTCAGGCTTGTACTTTTTCCCGAACTCGTCATTGATTGCCGAGAGCGTGGCAACCGTGACCGCTGCCGATGAACCAAGTCCGGATGAACTCGGGAGCTGGGAGTTGACATAGACACTTCCCCTCACCCCCATCTCCTCGAAACAATTGTCAATATACGGCGATTTCGCGTGATGCGCCATCCGGCTCCTTCTCACCGTTACAAAGACCCGGGGCTTGATTGCCATGGCAATCCCGGGCTTCCCGTATACGACTGCATGCTCGCCAAACAGGAAGACCTTGCCCGGCGCACTCCATGTTGCCACCCTCACATCACCGCAATGGCTGCGTATCCCACGACATCGGGATCTCCCGTGACATCCCCGCTCGTGGCATACCGGATCAGGTGGCCTGTCCGGGCTCCCCGCTCCCTGCAGAGATGGCAGACTGCAGCGATCGGCCCGTACCCGCATGCACTGACCCTCCGCTGTGAAATCCTCCGGTAGAACTCAGGAATATCCAGGGACGAAAGGGCTTCAATTGCATACCCGTCGTTCTCCCTTGCGACCGCAACCGGGACGTAATGTGAGAAATCACTGGATGCAACAAACCGGATGTCATCCCTTTTTGTCTTCCGGATTGCATCCAGCACTTTCGCAGCAAGGGTCTCTGCAGCAGGAAAGTCCTGGTCCCCCATCAGGACCGGCAGGATCCTTGCCCTCGGGAACCGGTATTTTATGAAGGGCATCTGCACCTCAAGCGAATGCTCATCCCTGTGGGAGATCTCATCTGTCGCAAGGTCAACGGCAGCCCCGAGATCAGGGTCGACGTCAATAATCCCGAGAGGAGTTTCCCACGGGATCTGCGAGATACAGGTCTGATACCCCCTGTGGCTGGGGCCGATTACGATGAATGTCCCTGAAAAGTCTGCAGGGATAGCACAGTATGCGCTTGCAGCAGTCTCTCCGGAATACGGGTACCCGGCATGGGGGGAGACAATTCCCTTTGCATCAAGGCCGGTCTCCTTCCCCCTGAATAACTTCTCCAGCAGCTGCTCGAGATGATGGGGATCCCTCGGATAGAACATTCCTGCAACTGCGCAGGGGCGAATCTTCATCGGATATCCCTCTCTTGCTACTGCTATTTAAAGTTCAGTCTCGAAGTCTTCCAGGGTAAGAGACGTGGTAATACCCCGGATCCTGAGCATCTCCCGTGTGAGGAGGTAATATACCATGGACAGCGCTTTTCTTCCCTTGTTGTTGGTGGGAATGACCAGGTCAACGTAGCTCGTCATGTTGTTGGTATCGCACAGTGCCACGATGGGGATACCGCACTGGACTGCTTCTTTTATTGCCTGAGAATCCCCGATTGGGTCGGTTACGACGACAACCTCAGGTTCCATGTACCCGTTCAGGTTCTGGTTGGTGAGCATCCCGGGGATAAACCGCCCGGTCGCGGCAGTCCCTCCTATTGTCTCGGCAAACTTCCTGGCCGGGTACTGGCCGTACTGGCGTGAAGTAACCACCAGGATCTTCGGGGCTTCATACTGGCTCAGGAACCGTGCAGCGGTCTTGATCCGATCATCAGTCTCCCTGATATCAAGAATATAGAGCCCGTCACCCCGTACGCGGTAGATAAACCGTTTCATGTCCTTGCTTTTCTGCTGGGTGCCGATGTGGATCCCCGCCGCAAGATACTCCTCTACCGGGACAAGCGGCTCATTTAATTCAATTTCCATCTCGTTTTCCGTCATGCTATCTGTTCCTCGATTCGTATGAGTTCATTCAATTTTGCAGTCCTCTCCCCGCCGACAACACCGGTCTTTAAGAAAATACACTGGAAGGCGGTTGCCAGGTGGGCGATTGTCGCGTCAGTCGTCTCACCGGACCGGTGGCTCATGACGGCATCCATCCCGTTGCTGTGCGCAAGGTGGACGGCCTCGAACGTGTCTGTGAGCGTCCCTACCTGGTTGGGTTTGATCAGGACGCAGTTCGCTGATCCCTGTTCTATCCCTTCAATGATTCGTGAAACACTGGTGACAAAAATATCATCACCGCAGATGAGGCATCTGTCCCCGACCTGGGCGGTCAGGTCAGAAAATCCTGAAAAATCTTCCTCGTGAAGGGGGTCTTCGACATAGATCAAATCGTAGCGATCCACGAGCTCGCTCACATACGAGATCTGGTCCTCGGTCGTTCGGTTCTTTTCCCGGTACCGGTAGAGAGATCCTTCCTCGTTCCAGAGCTGGCTGGCAGCAATATCGAGGCCGAGGCGGATGCTCAGATCAAGATCATCTGAAACGACGCCCGCCGCTTCACTGACGATCTCGAATGCCTCGGTATCCGGTATGGCAGGGGCCCATGCGCCCTCATCCCCTTTTCCGCAGGACTTTCCACGGCCTTTCAGGATGTTTTTGATCGCCTTGTGTACCGCTGCATTGGCAAACACCGCTTCCTTTGGCCCCGAAGCCCCCGTAGGTACAATCAGGAACTCCTGGATTTCGGTCGCGTTTTCTGCATGTGCGCCTCCCCCGATAACATTGCCGAGTGGCAGGGGAAGGGATGGTACAAAAACTCCTCCCAGGTATTCGTACAGCTCGAGGCCGAGCGATGAAGCAGCTGCCTTTGCGTTGGCCAGTGAGACCGCGACAGCGATATTCGCGCCGAGGGCTGAAAAATCCCCGGTCCCGTCAACTTCGCGGAGAATGCCGTCAATTGCAACCTGGTCCCGTGAATCCTGCCCGATGAGAGAGGGGATGAGGTTCTTCTCAGCAAACCCGATTGCCTCCCCCGGCTCCTTCACCTTTGCCTCGTAAAGCCCGGTACTGGCCCCGCTCGGGGCTGCAGCCCTGCCAAACCCGGTCTCGGCATACACATCAGCCTCGACTGTGGGATTACCCCTGCTGTCCAGTATCGTTCTTAAGTGGATCTCGCAGATGATGGTCATTTGATTCCTACTTCCTCTTTACCGTGATGGGAATAACGTCGTGTGAAAATTCCTCGAGCGCGATCTCCAGCGGATCGATCTTCGTGGTCCTGATAAG
>JAJRBV010000008.1 GCA_028679275.1 Methanoregulaceae archaeon | reverse complement strand
GAAAAATCGATGCCGGTGCGCAATCCATAGCCGATCACCCGGTCAAGGGCATTATGCCGGCCGATATCCTCGGACCGGGTTATCAGCCCGTCTGCACCGGCAAGCCCGACAAGGTGAATACCCCCGGTTCTGACATGGAGATCGGATGTCAGCACATCGTTTACCAGCGTACGAATGAGATCGACCGGAACCCTGAACCCTGATATGATCTTCGGAAGTTTTTCCGGATCGATGTAAGAGGTACTCCCGCCACACCCTGAAAGGATGGTCTTTTTCTGACCGGTGGCCCTGAAAAGATTTTTCGTAATCACGCTGATCCGGTTCTTGTCGATTTTTACCGATTCGATCTCTTCTGCAGCTTTTATGATCTGTTCGGTGAAGAGATACCCGGTGACAAAATCCTCGAAGCCAACCGGGCTCATCATCGCAGTCATCGCATGGCGCCCGTTGATAAAAAGGGCTACCGGCAACTCCTCAACGACTTCATGGGAGGTCGTTTCACGGATTTCCCCGTCGACCCTGATACAGGGCAGGGTTTTCCACATCGATCTCACTTCGGTCTCAATACATAATAAGCAGGAAGGTCTGATTGTTCCATGAGGTCCGGAAAAAGGACCAGGAGGGCCTTCATGGCAGGGGACTGCCGGCTGACCCTCTTTTCCGGCATGATTCACTGGCGTGAAGCATGACGCAGATTACTGATGATGATCGGGAACGAATGTCCGTTACAATCCCGGCGTCTCCCCTGCCCCCGGGAGGAGATGGAGCCGGTGTATTTTTTTCCCCGGAGTGTTTAGTATACGGTGGGAATTATGGTGGAAGAAATCGCAGTACGGGAGAAGATTCTCGCCCTGAAAGAGGAGCGCGATGCAGCAATCCTCGCCCACAATTACCAGATCGATGAAGTACAGGAGATCGCTGACATCGTAGGGGATTCCCTCGAACTCGCACGGGCTGCCGCTTCCCTCGACAATGCAACAATAGTCTTTTGTGGCGTGGATTTCATGGCGGAGACCGCTGCAATTCTTTCTCCGGAAAAAACTGTCCTCCTCCCGGCCGGGGATGCCTGCTGCCCGATGGCAGAGATGGTGACGGCCGGAGAACTCCTAGTTTTCCGCTCGAAGTATCCTGAAGCGGCTGTCGTCGCATACGTAAACACTTCTGCGGAAGTGAAGGCGGTAAGCGATATCTGCTGCACCTCGGCTAACGCGGTAAAAGTGGTCGAATCCCTGCCTGAAACGACGGTGATAGTTGTTCCGGACCGGAACCTGGCCCGCTACATCGCCAGGTTCACAACAAAGGAGATCATTCCATGGGAGGGATACTGTATCGTCCATGAACGGTTTACCCCTGAAGATGTCAGGAGGGAGAGAGCCCTCCATCCCGCTGCAGAAGTTCTGGTCCACCCCGAATGCCGTCCCGAGGTTATCGATGCTGCAGATCATGTTTTTTCCACCTCCGGGATGATCCGCCATGCCTGCGCGAGTCCGTCCGCGGAGTTTATTATCGGCACCGAGATCGGTATCCTCCACAGGCTTTCCAGGCAGTGCCCGGAGAAATGCTGTCACCCCCTTTCGCCCCGGGCGATCTGTATCAACATGAAAAAGACGGATCTCGCGAAAGTGCATGCAGCACTTGAACGGATGGAGCCGCGGATCAGGGTCCCTCCCCGAATCGCGGATCCTGCACGAAGGGTAATCGAGCGAATGCTCGCTATCCGGTAGCCTGAGTCCTTCAGAACCGGGGTTACAGGTGCCTGGTTTCAGAGGGTCTGATTGGTTCCGGCTTTGGCATTCCTGATGATCGCTTTCATCTGCCGTGCAGCCCTTGTGATATCATCCTGCCCGACCACAGAGGAGATCACGGCCACGCCTTCGGCACCGGCTGCAATGACCTCCGGTACATTGCGGGGTGAAATCCCCCCGATCGCAATTACGGGGAGGGATACCGCAGAACATATCCCGCGAAGTACCGTGATCCCGTGGCCCTTCCCGGCATCCTCCTTCGAAGTTGTCGGAAATGTCGGGCTGAGCGCGACATATCCGGCCCCGGCTGATTCGGCAGCGACCGCTTCCGCAATGCATCCAACTGAGACACCAATAATGAATCCTGGCGGAGCAATCCTCTGTGCATCCCGGACCGGGAGATCGTCCTGTCCGAGGTGGACCCCGTCTGCTCCCGAAGCGAGGGCAATATCGATACGATCGTTCACGATAAAGAGCGCACCCGCCTCCCGGGTCACCTCCCGGATCTCACATGCTGCCGCAAGGAGATCCCGGCACGGGAGACTCTTGTCACGAAGCTGGACCACATCGGCCCCTCCTTCGGTCGCACAGAGGGCAATCTCGGTATGGGACAACCCGCGGCCTATCGCACGGTCGGTAATTACGTAAAGGTCATACGCCATCCGGCACCCTCACCCTTGCCTCTGCTGCCAGTTCCGCAGGGGTAAGTGTATACATCCCGTCAAAGAGTGCGGTCCGGAACGAGTACGGGCCAAAACATCGTGCCATTGCCCGTTCCCCGGCAAGTCCGAATGCCGCAAGGGCTGCAACGGATGCAGCGGTCAGGTCGTCAGAGACCGCGGCAAATGCACCGGTAACCGATGATGCCATACAGCCGGTCCCGGAGAGTTCTCCCATCATGGGGGTCCCGTTCCCGACAAGATAGACACGCCGTTCATCGGCAACGATGTCAACTTCCCCTGTCATTGCAACAACAGCACCGGTTATCCGGGCACATTCCCTCACAGCCCTTACCGGATCTCCGCTCAACCCCCAGGAATCCACACCACGGACCGTTCCCCCGACACCCGAGAGCACCCCGATCTCGCCCGGGTTTCCCTTAAGGATCGCAATATCGAGTTCTTCAAGGAGGCGGAGGACCGCTTCCGTCCGCATCCTGGTAGCCCCGGCCCCAACCGGGTCGAGGATGACCGGAATCCCGAGTTCGTTTGCGCGGGAACCTGCAAGGAGCATGGATTCGACCTGTGCCGAAGAAAGCGTACCGATATTGAGTACGAGGGCTCCTGAAACAGCGGCCATTTCCGCTGCCTCTTCAGGAGCCTCAGCCATGACCGGGGCGGCGCCGGTGCAGAGGGTGATGTTGGCACAGTCATTGATCGTGACACGGTTGGTGATATGCTGTACAAGAGGCCGTTTCTGCCGCACG
>JAJRBV010000149.1 GCA_028679275.1 Methanoregulaceae archaeon | reverse complement strand
TTTAGTGTGTCCGGCCATATCAGGATAGTGAATGATCCGGTGGAGTTAATCCCCCTTCTCATCACATTCAACAACTCCTGTTATAAACAGGTCTATGACCTTCTTAACAAGTCATGGATGACGGAAGAGGAGTTGAGTGCCCATCTGAAGGAGGAGGGTGTCAGTCACTGCATCAGCATCCTGAAGAAGGGAAATCTCATCGAAGAGCAATGGCGGATGCCCGAGCCGGGAAAACGGCCTGTCAAGGAGTTCAGGGCAACGTACAATAAATTCAGGGCAAACTTCCAGTGTAACCTGACCGATCTCTCCGACCTTCTTTACATTGCAGTCTCAAATGATGAGCAACTGAGACTTGTGGTCGAAAAGGTCGAGGAGGAGTTATCAGGCGGCAACAATTCTATTAATGATATCGCACGCAAGTTCGGTGTCAGCCCTACCTTTATCAAGGGCCTGGCAAAGCGTATCCCCCATCTGGATGTGAAAGGCCAGGGACTGGTGCTGCTTGACCGAAGCCAGTGAAGACCCCCTCTATTCAATTCTCCGGAGCAAGAGGGAGGTTACGCGACTCCAGATTCTTGTTGAAATTGCAGAGCACCAGCCGGCCATCCGGCAGCAGGAGATAGCCGGGAAGCTCGGTGTTACCCCCCAGGCGGTGTCAGAATACATCAGGGAGCTTGTGGACGATGGTATGGTTGCCGCTCATGGGCGGGGACGATATGATGTCACCCGTTCAGGGATCGAATGGGTTCTGAACCATGCAGAGGCGCTGGAGTCGTATGCCCGGCACATCAGGAGGGACGTCATCCAGCAGGTATCAACCTGGACTGCCATTGCTGCCCATGATCTCAGGGAGGGAGACGAGGTCGGGGTCTATATGAAAGACGGGTGGCTCTATGCGTCACGAGGATCCCGTAGTGCGACTGGCATCGTTGTAATGGATGCCCGCAAGGGTGATGATGTCGGTGTCACGCGGCTTTCGGGAATTATTGACCATACCGAAGGAGTCATTCATGTCTGCAAGGTGCCCAGGGTGCAGCGTGGCGGATCCCGTAAGGTGAAAAAGGACCAGATCCTCCTGGTCACGCAACAGGCCGCAATGGTAGCTGCCGTCGGACTTGAAGCGTATGTAGCCCTTGAGCAGGCAGGGAGGATCCCTGACATGTTTTTCGGATCACGGGAAGGTGTTATCGAAGCAGCATTTCATGGTATAGATTGTGCCATATTCATTGTGGATGAAGAATTCACCGATTTCTTAAAAAGACTGGAAGGCGTCGGGATAGCCTATATCATTCATGACCTGGTCGCTTCATGAGGATCATTGTTCACCCCCAGAAAGGTAACTACAAGATCCTCTTTCTCGATCAGCACAGCATACGGGGTACTGCATTCACGGAGCTCTCTGAGTCACCGAAGGGTCCCCGCCCAGTCCAGTACCGGCTCAGATGGGGGAGCAGGCAGCAGTACCGGAATACTCCGACAAAAGATCTCATCGCCTTCCTGAGGAAGGGCGAGGTATTCCTCACCAGAAACGACGGGCTATTTGAGAGATTCCTTGCCGATTTCCAGGTCCCTTTCCTGCTCGTGAACCTCTGCCGGGTCTGTCTCCTTGAAGAACGGATAACTTCTCTGAATGCCAGAACCGCAGTCCGCTACCGGGGTTCTGAATCGATCTGTCCCGATTGTGCCAAACGGGAACTTCGCCGGGAGCTTGCCCACATGGGGAGGATGGGGCGCCAGTCCATGTCGCATATGGAGGATCTGCTCAACCGGTACCGCGATGTCGACCGGGTGCTCGCAAGCATACAGCCCGAGCAGATACAGATGTCCCGGACTCTTTTCGACCGGCTTGATGCACACCCGATCCAGAAAACTGCAGGAATAGAGGAACTCCCCCTTCCCAGGGTTTTTGTGGATGCATCAGGAGTCCGGACCTTGATGCCTGCCCAGCAGATGGCGGTAGATGCAGGGCTGCTTTACGGAAAGGATCTCCTGGTAGTTTCCGCTACTGCGAGCGGCAAGACGTTCATCGGAGAGATGGCAGGGATCAAGAATCTGGTTGAAGGAAGAGGCCAGTTTCTCTTTCTTGTCCCGCTGGTAGCTCTTGCCGTCCAGAAATACCAGCGGTTCAATGAACGGTACGGAAAATTCGCCAGCGTGGGAATCATGATTGGAAAGAGCAGGATCAACCTTCCTGAGAACCGTCCGGCTGGTGACAGGAACACCGGAGCCCCGGTGATTGTTGGAACCTACGAAGGGATCGATCATCTCATCAGGTGCGGAACCCGTCTCAGCCGGATCGGGACCGTTGTGATCGATGAAGTCCAGATGCTCGAGGATGATGAACGGGGACACAGGCTTGACGGACTGATCGCACGGCTGAAGTACCTTGCCCCGAAAGCCCAGTTCCTTTACCTGTCCGCCACGATAGGAATGCCAAACATTCTCGCAAAAAAGCTCGGGGCGACCCTTGTCCGGTACGATGACCGGCCGGTTTCACTGGAACGCTACCTCATGTTCCTTGAACATAAGCAGAAGATACCCACCCTGAAGAAACTATGCGAGGAGGAATACACGCACGTATCCTCCAAAGGATTTCACGGACAGACCATTGTTTTTACAAACTCCCGGGCCCGGTGTCACGTGATCGCCGATGCAATGGGGCCGGGCTGTGCGGCGTACCATGCCGGTCTCACATCCCAGGAACGCCGGGAGGCTGAAACTAAGTTCCTTGGCGGAACATTGAAAGCCGTTGTCACGACCGCCGCGCTTGGTGCAGGGGTGGACTTTCCTGCATCGCAGGTTATCTTCGATTCGCTTGCCATGGGGATTTCATGGCTCACCGTACAGGAGTTCAACCAGATGGCAGGGCGGGCAGGGCGGCCGGATTTTCACGACCTCGGTAAGGTGGTCATCCTGGCAGAGCCCGGCGGCACGTATGCCCGGGGTTCTTCATATACGGAGGAGGAGGTGGCAATGAGGCTCCTCAAGGGGGTGATGGAGGAAGTGGCCCCTGAGCATGACCTTGAACAGAGCTCCGAAGAATATGTTGCAAATGCTGTCGTATGCCGTGGCGATGAAAAGGAGCTGGAGCAGATCGGGGGCATCATGGTCGGGACCCTTGAACCTGTTCTCCCCATCCTCCTCGACCAGGGACTGGTCCGGAAATCAGACGGGAAGATCGAGCTGATGCCTCTTGCCCGGGTCATGGCTGAACATTTTATCGGGGTAGAACGTCTTTTGGAAATCCTTTCGCTCACGAACCGGTACCGGGATCCAATCGAGATTCTGACAGAACTTGAATGTACCGGATCAAGGGAAAAAGTCAGGGAACGCGAAAAGGGGAAAAAAGCCAGGGGATGATTGGTTCAGGACTGCTTTTCACCCATAAGATTTCGGATTGCCACCAGTTCTTCAAGGATCTGTTCATCAACAGAACAGCTTTTTGTATCGGAAGTGGCGCGTAACAGCCCTTCCTGCATCCGCATCCTGATGAATTCCCGGAGTATCTCCGGCTCGGAGATTCCGTTTATCTTCAATTCCGCGGCAGATGCAGTGCCTGAAGTGTATCCTGCTGTCTGTACTTTTAATAGGGAGATCCCAAGAAAACGAGAGATCGGACCCTGCATGATATCAATATTGGTAATCCGGTGGTAGGGAACGATCCCGGTCTGACGGAACCAGACTCCCCGCTCCCATGAGATCTCAAAAGAAGTGAACCGGTATCTGATAGTCCGGTAATAGGCACCGATCCACCAGAGAGCAAAAACGACAGCCAGGAGCAGGGGAAGGCTTATTCCCAGGGTAAGAAACGGGGAAGAGAAGAAGGCCAGAGGAATAAGCCACGGGAGGATTCCCACCCAAACAACGATGAGCAGGTAGGTGACGTACAATGTCTTCAGGGTCCGGTCCGGGGTCACTTCTTTTATTATTTCCTTGACGTCTTCCGTCATTGTGGTGAAAGTATTCGGAAGGGACAATTTAAAAGGTTTTCCTGCTGGATATGACAGGATTTTGGGAATTACCTGTTCATCGGGATATGCTGCACACCCACCGGTCGTAAATAGGATCTCTCTCATTCTCAAAGATCTCGGTATGTGCATTGCACTTGTGCGCCCATTTGCCGATGAGCACTGCTTCCTGTTCCGTTCCTGTCGTAATAAGGGATTGATCCGTCATCATGATGAGTTCCATCGAGATCTGCTCCCACATCCCTTCATTGAAATCATGGATCTCCCCGAACATGAGCCCGAGCCCGGCATCACAATGCCCGATATAATACCTGAGGAGCGACGCATCGATCAACATCGTCTCTTCAGGGATGAGCCGTCCTTTCGAAAAGCCAAGTGAAAGGAGCGAGGGGTCATTATCACAGGAAAGAGGTGAAAATCCCCGGCTGCGGAGCACAGTGGATCCGACGCCCGACCCGCACCCGCAGTCCAGGCAGGAGCGCCCCGCGTCTCCTCCCCATACCTCGGCAAGGAGGGAGTCGATAAAACCGGCACGGGCGGGATTCAGGTCTTCAAGAGCAGGGGTGACCCAGGATGCAATCCCCCTGCTGAAATATCCCCGGACTGCAGCTTCCCATATCCTCCGTTCCTCCTGGAAGATATCGCCCCCCAGATCCTCGAAACGGGCAATCAGTGCCCCGGTCGGTTTACGAAGGTGGAAACAGCCTGCTATCCAGGCATCCTCTTTTACATGAACCGCCATGCAGATGGGATCGGAATCCTCATCAACGAGAAGCCGGCCCTGGTCTCCTTCAAGCTCAACGATGAGTGAGGTGAACCGGGTGTCGGGGAGGTCTGCAAAGGAAGGCTCAATAAATCCTACATCCTCAAGACCAAGGATAGCTGCGGGGCTCTGCATCGATTTATGCCCCGTATTTCCTGGCCCGGTTGATCAGGTCACAGATGATCGGCATCAGTGCTCCACCTGGTATTCTGTTGAGTCCGCCCTGTGCGCATGCCATCTCGTCAAACTTCGTGACTGCATCGGTCCGGACCCCATCCCCTCTGATGACCAGCGGGACCGGGTCCGCACTGTGGTCCCGGATGCTGCAGGGTGTGCTGTGATCCGCACAGATCACTATCAGGCACTCCCTGGCATCGAGCAGGGGTACAAGAGCGGTATCGACCCGCTCGATGAAATTCTTTTTATCGACGGCGAGGCCGTCGTGCCCCGCCTCGTCTGCTCCCTTGATGTTAAGAAGAACGAAATCCTGCTCATTCAGCTCGGATAGAGCCGCCTTCACCTTCCCGCCGAGATTTGTATCTGCAGACCCCGTCGCCCCGTCAACCGGAACATAACGGAGACCGACTGCTGTCCCGATTCCGGTAATCAGGGTTGCAGCCGATATGACACTGCCGGAAAGCCCGTATCGTTCTTTGAATGGCTCGAAAGTGCCCATCTGCCCGGCACCCCGTATGAGTATCGTATTTGCCAGGGGAAGTCCCTGCTCCTTTCGTTCCCTGTTCAGGGGATGCCGGGTAAGGAGCGGCACTGCCTGCCTGATAAATTCATTCAGTGCGCCGGCTGTCTTCCTGTCGTCAGCCGAATCCCGGAGGGGGACAAAGGGGGGAGGATATACTCCCTCCTTCTTCGGATCATTTGATGAGACACAGGCTCCAAGCCCCTCCCCCCGGAAGGCCAGTGCTGCACGGTGTCCGGCCCCTGAACGGAGGGTAAACTCAACCCCAAACGAAGAGAGATCGACCGTATCCTCAACTACCATTGAGAGCGAGCCGGTGTGGTGGATCCTGCCAGCCCTCCTGTCAACAACTCTTCCGCTCTCATCGACGCTAGCATAGTTACAGCGGAATCCGATCATGCCGGGCTCCATCCTGATCCCTGTTCCCACCGCTTCCAGCGGACCCCGGCCCGTGTAATATTTTTCAGGAGGGTACCCGAGCAGGCTCAGATGCGACGTGTCGGAACCGGGGCGGATACCCGGACTGATGGGATCCATGATCCCCGAGACCCCTTCAGCTGCCAACCGGTCGAGGACCGGTGTCCGTGCAGACTGGAGGGGAGTCAGTCCCCCGAGTTCACTGCAGGGACGGTCTGATACGCCGTCAAATACAAGGAGCAGGACCTTTCGTGCAGTCATCCTGAAAAGATACGGATTGCACAGTATTATGCTTCACCATTGGGCCGGCTTAAGAGCCACAGGAAAAGGAAGGAAAATGATCATGGGAAAAGTCACGAGAGGCGGGTTATACCGCCCTGACCGCCCCGACCTTGGACTTGATGATCTCCACCCTGCGGACAGGGAAGAGGGGTTTTACCGCTTTGAAAAGCTCTTTTGAGATATCACCGGTAACGAATCCGTTCAGGAGTGCGTTGAAGTCTCCCTCTTTTGCCAGCTCCTGGACTCTTGCGGTGAGGAGCCCGCGTATTGCATGGGTCTGGCTCAGATTTGCCCGGGTGAGGGTGTAGCAGGTAACCGTCAGCTCAACCATTTTTCCGTCCTTTGTAAGGACCGGGACATGGCTGTCAATACGGGAGGTCCGCCGCTTTACAAGTGAGCGGAGGTAATCGCGGGTGAGTTCATGGCCCACAAACTCAGTGTATGCGGAATCTCCTGCCACATTCGCGACACGGAATTTCATCTTTACATTCTGCCTGGAATAATCATTGATTATCTCCCCCAGCGTGGTCTGCATGATCCTGCCGACCACGCTCTCGGGATCATTTGCAATGGTATCACCAATATACGCCTTTCCGAGGCTGTCAGGAGTGTATACCTTATACCAGCTCTTAGCTTTCCAGCCTTCAACTCTTCGTCCAACCTGTTTTTTCTTTGCCATAATATCACATCAGAGGAATTTGAAAAGATTTTTTGGTTCTCCAACCAGTTTTGCCACACTATCCGGCCAATTCTCGATATCCAGCCCTTTCTGGGCGAGGAATGCAGCGGTCCACCGCTCAAGGCCGATTCCGGAGCAGCCCGACCAGCAGTCGGCTCCGCTCTGGATTTTTACATTGAATCCCTTCGGATACTTATCGCCGTTGATGCTCACATTCTGGAATTCGAGCCAGTTGCTGCTGTACGGAAGGAGGGCTTCGTAATCCGTCGTCCCTATCCTTCCGCCACACCCGCACGAGCTGTCAGCCCCGATCATGCCCTCCTGTGCCATAAACCACGGTGTCACCTTTGCACACCGCCATTCGAGCTCAAGCAGGTCCTCAAATACATGGGTATAGGCATCATGGAGCCTGTCTGCAGTTTCAACGGTCTGCTCTGCGGTTCCAAGCCAGAGGATCTCAATCCGGTGGAACTCGTCTACCCGTTCAATCCCGTGGATGCCCCCGCTCTCGTACCGGTGGGAGGTCCCGCTCCGGTCAAATATCCGGATGGGGAGGCAGTCATTTGCCAGGGTCTCACCCTGGAGAAAGGGCCAGAACGAGGGGCACTGGGCGTAACACAGGCCTCCGATTGGACCATCGATGCGGTTCCGTATCTCATCGACCCAGACCTCACCGGTCACCTTAAAGTAATCCCCGATATCCTCCCAGTAGGCAGCATCACGGGTCTTTGGGGTGCAGACATAGTAGATTTCCGGGTAGACCCCCTTCGCATGCCCTGACTTCATCCAGACTTCCCAGGGGACCAGTTTCGGGAAGATCATCTCTGAAAATCCCATGGGCCTGATGATCTCGTCGATTACGATCTGTTCGAAGGCCCGGAAGAGCTGGGTCGACTGCGGACCATGGATCCACTGTCCCCGGGAGAGTGCATGCCTGATCCAGCCCCGCTGGATCATCTCCGCGGTCGGATCTCCCTCATAATAACGCGGTTTCGTACCACTCTCGTAAATGAGCTCCCAGTGCTCTCCCTTCCCGCCGTACCCTGCCGCTTCGATCTTCTCTTCGACAAGCCGGACAAGCCTGTCAGGGATCCGGTTCTCAAGATCAGACGCGGTGACGATAAGATCAAATGAGAGTACTCCGTCAGAAATGATTGCATTCCGGATGAACGGGAGCTGCGGGACCCGGAAGTTGTCCGGGAACTGCCCTGTTATCGTGACTGAGTAGTCTTTCACCACGATCTCGCGTATCCCGAGCCGGTATTTCCCGAGCGCTGGTGCAACCTGTTTTCTGAACCGGAAGAGTGCATCATGAGCGCGGGTATAGGCTCCGCTCTCAATTGTCAGGGTGAGTACATTTCCCGAAAATCCGGTCCCCGTAATATGACCTACTTCGCCGGGGGCCACTCCTTTCGGGACCCCTTTTGTAAAGAGCACCCTGTTTGCCTCATCGACCAGCACCCGGCAGGCATCTTCAGCCTCCTTTGTGAACGGAGCGCTGAACCGGAGCTCGGCTTCTAATCGGAAGTGTACCTGCATAGATCCTCCGCTATTGCACAATTCATCAGGTAATCATCGACAGATGCAATGAGGGAACGGAGTTTTTTCGATGTTACCGCCGTTCTTACTTCGTCCCCGCATGCGGTTGTATGCATCCCCGAAAGGTTGTCAGGGCATAATGCTCCAGCAATACATCCGGCATGACGGTGCCGGGTGATTATTATCCCGTCGATCTCCATCATGCAGCTCCCATCCTTGCCAGTGCATCCCGGAACTCCCCGATTCGCGCACAGGCAATGGTCGCCCCGGCTCTTCTCCGGTGACCTCCGCCTAAACCTCCGCACCGGACTGCAGCCTCATGAACCAGATCACCCAGGTTTATGCCCGATGCACCAGGAGCACGAGCCGAGATATGGCAGAGGTCGTTATTCCGTGCTGCAACCAGTACAGGCTGATCCTGCAGGGTGTCCCTTGCAAGGGCATCGGCCACATCGCTTGCAACCGAAGCCTCATCCACTTCATAGAAACCATCATGCCGTTCCTTTCCTGCTGCTTCTGAAAGCGACCGGATCACCCGTCTCCGGTGGCCCTGTGCCGCCTCCCATGCCTCCCCGATCCCCTCCGTAGAACGGAAGCAAAGCGATGCGGCGAGACCGCCCTGTCCGCATTTACCGCATGCGTCCACAACTGCCGTGAACGAATGTGCATCGGGAATAACCTCCCGGTCGAGTGAGTATAGGTCTCCGTACAGGGAAGCAAGGGTCCCTGGCGGGACAAAAGGACTGATCCGCATGACGATGAGGGAGATCAGGGTGTCATACTCCATCGTGCCTTCCCGGGCCGCAGCCTCGATGAGATCGGCAACCGCCATCTCATCACCACTGATCCTGGGCAGGTAGGGATCGATGCTGCAGAGCAGTCTTTCATGGAGGTCCCTTCCCGCCAGCCGGCAGCCTCTTTGCGTGGTGATCACTGATTCTCCCATTGCCTCGTTGAAGATCTCCAGGTTCTTCCCGGCAAGCTCCTGGTCATCCCCGATAATCCCGAGCATTACAAGGCCGGCCAGGTCCCGGTTGTCACCGAGTGCGCTTGCGACAAGATAGGCAGCCCCGGCAGAGGAGAGCTCCCGGTCAGCATCGATTCCGTCGAGCCGCGGGTTCACGTGAAGTTCGCCTTCGAACCGCGGGATGTGATGATCGATCACCATCACCCCTACCGGGAGGTCCTCAAGTCCTGATCCAAGATCACAAAGGACAACAGGTACTTCGGGCGAGAGGGAGGCGGGACTGATACGGTCCAGTATACGAAGCCTGAACCGGATCCCTTTCCGGTAGAGAGCAGTACACAGGATTGACCCTGCAGCGATACCGTCGGCATCGTGGTGGGCATAGACCTCGACAAAGTCCT
Organism: Methanoregulaceae archaeon; assembly: GCA_028679275.1. Lineage (GTDB taxonomy): Archaea > Halobacteriota > Methanomicrobia > Methanomicrobiales > Methanospirillaceae > UBA9949. The sequence goes on along the minus strand of JAJRBV010000149.1, from coordinate 2,905 downwards.
GCCGCTCGAGATTGAGAGCGATCCTGGAAACGGCTTCTTCGAGGGACATGGGGATCAGCGGGAGAGCAGGATCTCCGCGGTTTCCGGCTTGTAGCTCCAGCCGCTGGGAAGCCGTCCACTGGAGACGTAATACTTCACCAGCCTGCGCACTTTCGACTCGGTCAGCTGCAGCTGCCGCTTGTTGTGCAGGTCGTTCTTGTTCTCCACAAGGTGTTTCCGAAGGCCGAGTGCCTTCTTCATCAGGTTGCGGAGATCCTCGGGTATCTCGGACTGCAGGCCGTTCTCCTTTATGATCTGGTCGATCCGTTTTCCCATGACCAGCTTGACGTCCGGGACGCCGTACTGATCACGGAGCACAAGGCCGATCCGGCTGCTCGAATAACCCTCTTTTTTCAAGTCTACGATGACTTTCTCGATTGCTTTCACGTCGGTATTTGACCAGGCGGGAGCCTCACTTCGGTGCGGGCGTACCGATCCTGAATCGCCTCTCCGGCGTGCGTGTATACGTGCCATGGTTCACCTCCAGATGGCGCCATGTAAATCCGGAAAAAGAGCCGCATCTGCTGACTCTCCTGTAATCCCGAGCCTTTCAAAAAGCCAGGCCGTGCATTTGCAGCACGTCGGACTTACACATGCCAGCACAATCTGTGTGCCTGCCTATATTTCAGCCGGGCAGATAATAAGCGTATCGAACGAATCAGGGGGCAGAACGCCCGTACCTGTTGATAAGCGTGATCAGCCCGGCGAATCCTTCCATCTCCATCAGGAGGACTCCATCCCTCCCCATCCCCATGCTGGTTTCCGCGTCCGCAGTGAGCATCTCGGGGCCTCGGAGTACCGTCCTTTCTTGTCCATCAGAAGTGAGAACCCGCTCGGCTTCTTTGTCATGGACAAACGCCCGTCCGGGGATGACAACGAGATCGTCCATGTCCCGGAGATCGAGTGCCCGGAGATCATCAATCGTGATGAGGCAGGCAATCTCCTTTCTGGTCGCCATGACATTCACCCCTCCCCCCCGTGCATCGAGAATAGCCTGGATTGCCGGGGCGGCGATACTTCCCGTAATCACGGTGGCACTCCGCTGAAGAAGAGGGAGCTTATCGAGAAGGTCGGGCTCATTTCTGATCGCAAAGGGCGACCCGATTGCCGGGTCCCAGAGCGGGGTTCCTGAGATCTTCATGGAGAACCTGCCGGCAAGATCGGTTACCATGTCCTGGAACTCCTGCGGGGACTGGACACGCTGCCCTTTGATAACCGGTGAATTGCCGAGAATAAGACCCTGGTCAGTCCGGTTGGCAAACCGCATGAGGATGAGTCCTTTTGCACCCCGGTCATCAAGCCACCGGCATGTCTCTTCCAGGGATTTTCCATCGTTGATTCCCGGAAGGACAACCGCTGCCCCGTAGACATCGATTTCACCGCAGAGCCGTTCGAGAATTTTCAGGGAGACGTCCGGGGTGGGATCATGCATGTACCGCTTTCTTTTTGCAGGATCCACGGAAAAGACCGTGAACGACACCTCGGTGAGCCCATGGTCAATAAGAAATCCCGCTATCTCCGCATCATCGAACCCTTTCCCGCTGGTGTATCCGATATGGAGCGGGACTTCCATCCCGGACAGTAGCTCGATCAGGTCGGTAAATTCCGGGTAGCAGCTCGGGTCACCTCCTCCGCTGATGGTAACCCTGTCAATCTCTCCGGTCATCACCTGAAGGGTGGCGAGCGTCTCATCCCCAACCTGTCTGAGGCTTTTCCATCCCTGGTAATACTCGCGCACGCTCCTGCTGCAGTAATCGCACCCCACACGGTAGGGCGGGCAGTGGCGGCACCCGAAGGGACGGGTCTCTTTGACGTGCCGGAAGTAACAGTACTCGCAGAATCCCCGGCAGTTGACCCCTGGCTTTCCACCAATATCAACGGTGAGCTGCGCCATCACCTAAGTATCCGTGCTCTCTTTGGATTAATACATGCATCAAGTACGGGAAAGAACCGGGGAAAGGTGCAGGGAGCGAATGCGTGAAGGATTGCCGTTCCACAACCTGATCTGCAGCAAGGGAAGGTGGTTTCATGAGGAATAAGTCCCCGGCGTAATTCTTCTGCATCCCAATGGAGATGTTACCGGGAAGGTGGTCAGCATGCCGGGAAACTCACCCTCTGCTCTTGTTTCCAGGTCATAGCGGGGATGAGTTATTTCACGGGCTGTAGCATAAGGGAAATCACCATGCGGAAAACCAGGGAGATCCTCCTCCGTTTCTATCATGACCCGGAGTACCGGTTTGCTGATGTGGAGATCTGTTATGTCAACCGGGGCGCCCCGGGTGATAGGAGCTGCATCGGGGGAGACCGGATTATCCGGCTCGATCCCACTTACATCGAGATCGAATCCGGGACGGGAACAACCCCCATCCCCTATCACCGGCTCATCCGGATCCTCTATCAGGGAAATACTGCATGGGAGAGGGGCCGGCCGGCTGAAACCAGTCCCGGTTCTGTTGAGAAGAGAGAGGGGAGGTGAGGCTCCCTCAGTCAAACGGGATGCTTGCGTTCACCCCTTCCGGTACCTGCGGGACACATGATATCCGTGAAAATATCCCTTCCGGATGGTTCCTGTTAAAGAGGATGTCCCGGTCTGGGTCATAGGTCAGGGTTTCGTTATTGGGCCCTTCAAGGAGATCATCGGTAGTAAAATCGTGGCGGAGAACCTGGCCGGTGAGGTTATAGGTATATTCGGCCGTCTTCGTCCATGACCCCGTAGCCCACATCTCGTAGGTGAGAGGGCGTGTTTCGACCCGGGGGAGGGCTATGGCATCGTACCGGCCATAATCCTTGAAAATATACAGGAATACTGCATCGCCCCTTCCTGCAGGATCGTAAATCCAGGCACCAACAACAGGCTCCTGCCCTT
>JAJRBV010000014.1 GCA_028679275.1 Methanoregulaceae archaeon | reverse complement strand
GATTTTTACAAATTCTCCATCCCTGACAATGAAGCCTTCATTCATAAGGGTTGCAAGGACAGGATCGCCACGCTCTGCAGGCAATCCAAGCTCCCGGTAAAGATCGGAAATGGGGGTACACCCCCTCCCGACCAGGAAAGAAAGGATCCTCCCCCTCACCTGGCGGACCGAGCCCCTGAAGGGAGATTGTTTTTTATACTGCCTGCTCCGGCGGTTGGGATTCTCCCTGGTCTTTCCAAGGTACGAGCCATAATCCATCAGGGCATAATACCAGTCCCTGGGATTTTCAGCATCGAGAGTAACTGCGACCAGGGGGAGGATCTCCCCGTCGGATACAACCGGGCGGTCCCTGAAATAGCAGTGGATAAATACCCTCCTGATATTGGTCTCGATAAGCAGGGAGGGTTTTCCGAATGCAAACGCCTGTACTGCTGCTGCCGTTGCTTTCCCGACACCGGGCAGGGAGCGGAGCGACTCCTCATTATCCGGAAGGAGTCCGTTCCATTCCTTCATGATCCTGGAAGCTGTGTTTTTAAGCGCGAGTGCACGCCTGTTATAACCGAGACCCTGCCATGCCCGGAGCAGGTCTTCGACCGGCGTGGCATCCAGGGCAGAAAAATCCGGAAATCTCGAAATAAACCCGGGATACAGATCCTGCACCCGTTTCACCTGGGTCTGCTGGAGCATGATCTCAGATACAAGGATCCGGTAGGGATCACGGGTATTCCTCCAGGGGAAATCTCTCCGGTGTCCCTGGTAAAAATGAAGGATTCTCTTCCGGAACTCCTCGGGAGTAAGGTCTTCCCGGTTATCCTTTGGATTTCCGGTTGCTTCAGTTCCCTTCTTCATGGCCAAGCGCTTCGATCCGGGCAACATACCGGGCGGCATCGAACTTCCGGTTCAGCCCGGCAGCATTCATGTACCTGATCTTTCCAAATACGGGACGCTCCTGCCATGCCCGGTCATGCTTGCCGAAACACCAGGCAATTCCTGCATAGCCGTTCGGGTCACGACCGTCGAGCTCATACCGGTTATTGAGGGCAAGTGCGGTCCGGTACGCCTCTTCCGGGGTCTCAGACCATTCGAGGATCTTCTTTCCCCAGTACATCCTCATGTATCCGTGCATCTTTCCGGTAAGCACCATCTCCCGTTGTGCTGCATTCCAGAACGGGTCATGTGTCCGGGCAGATTCAAACTCGGAGAAGCGGTACGTATACTCACGCAGGTCGCCGGAATGACTCAAAAGGGTCTTCCTTGCCCAGTCCGGAAGCCCGGAAAATTCATCATACAGGGGATTATAATGAACGAAGTTCATGGAAAGCTCCCTCCGGACTATCAGTTCTTCCAGGTAGGTTCCTGCAGAAGGGCTTTTTGTTTCAAGAATGTTCAGTGCTATAGAGAGAGGGGATATCTGCCCGAAATGAAGATACGGGCTCATGCAGGAGAGCACCCCGGCCACGGGATCATTTCTGTATGCCGGGTAACGGTCAAGATTCTCGCGGATAAAGCCCATGAGAAGTTCCTGTGCCGCCATTTCACCGCCCCTCCAGGGGAGCGGATCAGGTTGTCCGTTGCCGAATTGAAAAGGGATGTCCCCCATAACGCCAGCCAGTAACGACTCTGTGGTCTCCTCCCTGACGGAACCTGTATCCATGTCAAGGGATGAGAAGGCAGGTTTTTTCTGATCCACAGGTACGAGAAACCTGTCGAGCCACGGGGTGATCTTCTTTCTGAAGGTAGCGGCAGACCATTCTTCTTTCGGAGAAGCGACAGCAACCGGGACAACCACATTGGTCTCGACCTGTATCAAAGGACATACGATACTGCCTGCCACCTGCTCGCTCCACCGTTTCTGGAATTTCAGGTATCCCCGGTCAGTAACCACCAGAGCCGCGTCGTCACTGAGAGCCACCGGAGCCGTACCGGCCGGACCAGTCATGATAACCAGCCGGACACCCTGTTCTTCCAGGGTTTTTGAGAGGGTTACAAGGCCCTCTATCATGAAGCGGTAATGAGGACGAGCTGCTTCCGGATACCCGGGAATCAGGTTAAAACAGGCGAGGAGTGGGAGGGAGAGGCGGTCTGCCATCCTGACCGCGTACCGGTAAGCATGGTTACCGGTTATCCGTGGTGCCGTCTGGATCCAGTAGAGAACGTACCGGCCTTTTCTCAAGGGTTTTTTTGAGAGATCCTGTATCCTCTCTTCCTGGATCATCACTGAGGATGGGTCGCTTCCCCTATGTTATCTTTCGCTGTCCGGCCGGGAGTTATCTTCCAAGAAACTGTCTCCAGGAGATCGATGGAAATCCTCCCATCCTGGAATAATCAACCCATGCGACCCCTTCATTTGAATTCACGCTCAGATGGGAGCGCCATGACAGGCCGGAAGGGTTGACACTCGTGTAGGAGTTATGCAGTTCTGCCTTCTCAATCCCACCACCGATGGAACTTCGGGTTAACGAGACGGTTTCATTTACCGTACCCTGAACGGAAGCACTGGTACTGATGGAAATAATGCTCCCGGTTGAGAAAGCTGTCTCGGCTGCAACCATACTCACGAGGAAACTGATCAGAATTAGGACCAGGATCCATTTTGTACTTGTTATTCCTTCCTTCATCTCGTCCTCCCATGGTTCCGGGAAGGAATCATGTTCATACAGGAGATACACCCCGCCCTATATAACTTTACTGAACCTGACGGTTCAATAAACAATTTCAAATCCTTTTAAACAGTTCATCCAGCGTCCGTTTCCTGAATGCCACCATTGTGGGCCTGCCATGGGGGCAGGTGAAAGGATTCCTGGTCTGTCCAAGCTGCTCGATGAGTTGTCTGCACTGGTCAGGGGAACAATCAGCCCCTGCCTTGATAGCCCCCCTGCAGGCTACAATCCGCGAAATCTGCTCCCTTGAATCGACTCCCCGGCCTGTCCCGGGGGCAATTATCTCGGAGATAATCTCCCTAATCTCCCCCGGCCCTACATTTTTTCCGAGAACCACGGGCACGGTCCTGACGAGGAATGTACCACTACCAAATTCATCGATGCCGAAACCTTCTTCCGAAAGAAGCGGAAGGGCCCCTGCGAGAATCTCTCTCTCCCCGGGAGAAAGCGGGAGTACGACGGGCTCAATGAGTTCCTGGATACCCATGCCCCGTTCAGCCCGTTCGGAGACCAGTTCATAGAGAACCCGTTCGTGGGCCGCATGCTGGTCAATGAGAATGAGATCATCCCCGGGAGTGCGGGCAAGGATATACAGGGTTCCGAACTGCCCGATAATCTCAAGGTCGGGAATTGCTGATGCCCCCTCTGACTTCGGCTGTACACCGGTGAGACGGAGCTGCCGCTCTGTGGCGATCCGTTCCCTGAGAATCGGTTCCCTCACTCCGGCTCCTCCTTCTTCCGGTGTCCTGTACTGGAACCTGACCGGATATTCCAGCCCGGGCAGGGCGGCGGACCCGGAACCGGCTGCCGGGATGAGACACTCCCCTGCAAGGCTCTCCTTTATAACCGATATGACATCCTTTCTGATCTCGTCCTCGCGGCTCAGGCGGACCTCCTTTTTGGTTGGATGCACATTGACATCAACCTCTGACGGGGCAAGAGTAAAATCCAGGAATACGACAGGGTACCTGTCGGCAGGGAGGAGGGTGCCGTATGCTTCTTTTATTGCCCCGGCAAGGGTCCGCGAGGCGATACTCCGCCGGTTTACCGATAGGTACATATGGTACTGGTTTTTCCGTGTAAGGGAGGGGCGTGAGATATACCCTTCGGCAATGACCCGATGGTTGCCACCCCGGACCCTGATAAGCTGCCTTGCCAGGGAGAGGCCGTGAAGATGGATGATTGCATCCAGAAGATTTCCACTACCGGGAACAGAAAGAATCCGGCGATCGTTATGGGTGAGATCAAATCCAATCTCCGGATGGGTGATAACCATGCGCTCGATGATGCCGGTGATCAGGGCAATCTCGGCTGCAACCGATTTCTGGAACTTTTCACGGGCAGGAGTGTTAAAAAAGAGTTCTTCAACTGTAATTGTGGTCCCGAAGGGGGAGCCGGTCTCTGACTCCGAAAGAATTTCCCCGCCCCGGTTCACGATTCTTGTCCCGGAAATGCCCGTCCCTTCACGGCTCTTTGTGTCAAGAGTGACATGCGCCACCGATGCAATGCTTGCAAGGGCTTCGCCGCGGAATCCGAGTGTTTTACAGGAAAAGAGATCTTCGATACCGGTAATTTTACTCGTTGCATACCGTGCAAATGCCAGCCGTGCATCTTTTGGGATCATACCACACCCGTCATCGGTCACCCGTATTGCAGCTATCCGGCCTGCACGGGAAGTGATGGATACCCTGATCCTGCCGGCCCCTGCATCGATGGCATTTTCACAAAGTTCCTTTACCACCGACGCTGCCCGTTCCACCACCTCCCCTGCCGAGATGCGTGTCACCGTAGCTTCATCAAGCACCCTGATCCGGGCATCATGACGATCTGTCATCTGTCTTCTCCCCTGCTGCCCGTTGCCCTCGATTTCAGCTTATACATCAGCTCAAGTGCTTCCCGAGGGGACAGGGCATCCGGGTCGATGTTCTTCAGATCACTGACGACGGGATGCTCGGCTAGGGGCGGGGCATCGACAAGAAGCATCTGGGTATACCGTTGCACCCTGGATCCCCCTTCACTATCACCACGGAGAAGTTCTTCCATCACGGCAGTCGCCCTTGCAGTCACCTTCGCCGGCAATCCTGCGAGGGAGGCGACATGAATCCCGTAGCTCCGGTCGGTCGCACCTGGAATCAGTTTGCGGAGGAAGATGACATCGGTTCCGGTATCCTTTACCGCAAAGTGGTAGGTCCGGACCCTTTTTAATTCCTGCTCGGCTGTGGCTATCTCATGAAAATGGGTGGCAAAGAGTGTTTTTGGCCCTGATACCCCTTTCCCGTGGAGGAATTCAAGGACCGCCCGTGCTATGCAGTACCCGTCAAGCGTGCTCGTTCCTCTTCCGATCTCATCAAGGATAACAAGGCTCCTGCCGGTAACATTATTCAGGATGTTGGCGAGCTCGATCATCTCGACCATGAACGTGCTCTGCCCTGATGCAAGATCATCAAAAGCCCCGACCCGGGAAAAAATCCGGTCCACCACCCCGATCCGTGCATGGGCTGCCGGGACAAATGAGCCGGCCTGGGCCATGACTGCGGTGAGAGCGACCGACCGCATATACGTGGACTTCCCTGCCATGTTGGCCCCGGTAATGATCAGGATCTGGGAATCATTCCCTGAAAGGACGGTATCGTTTGGGACAAAACCCCCCTTCATCGCCGGCTCCACGACCGGGTGCCTCCCTTCCCGGATCAGGATATCCTGAGACTCATCCACTACCGGGCGGGTATAATGGTTGATGACAGCAGACTCGGCAAGTGCCACAGCCGTATCGATTGACGCGATGCCACGGGCGACAGACTGGAGGGACGGGATTCCTTCTGCAAGCCTTTGGAGGAGGGATGCAAAGAGTTCCTGCTCAAGTGATGCCAGCCGGTCTTCCGCTGCCGCTATGAGTACCTCCTGCTCTTTTAGTTCAGGGATCGTGAACCTCTCTCCGGATGCAGTCGTCTGCTTTCTCTGGTAAGTCGAGGGTACCTGCGCAAGGTTTGGTTTCGTAACCTCGATATAGTACCCAAAGACAGAGTTGTAACCGATCCTGAGCGATTTTATCCCGGTCTTCTCTCTTTCCCTCTGCTGGAGGGCGATGATCCATTCCTTTCCGGAAACTGCCCGGAAACGGAGGTCATCCAGTATGGAATCGTATCCTTCCCTTATCACCCCTCCATTCCGGACCAGGGCAGGGGGATCGTCCGTGATCGCTGATTCGATAAGGGGAGCGATCCATCCCTCGTCCACCAGGTCACCGCATGCGCCGGCAAGTTCCACCGGGAGGGCAGGATCATCGAGCGCCGACCGGAGGGATGGGAGGAGGGTGATGGTACGGGCAAGAGCGACGAGATCCCGTGGCCCGGCGTTCCTGCACGCGATTCTCCCTGCTATCCTCCCGATATCGGAAACCTCCCTTAAGATCTCCCGGACCCTGGCCCTCACGCCGGTATTCGCATAAAAAAACTCAACTGTGTCCAGCCGCCGGTTTATGGCAGGCACGGAAAGGAGAGGTGCGGCAAGCATGCTCCGGAGAAGACGGCGTCCCATCGGGGTCATGGTCAGATCGAGCAGCGAGAGGAGGGTGGCATCACCCGTTCTTCCCCGGATGCTTTCCAGAATTTCAAGGTTCCGGAGAGTAATTCCATCGATCAGGCAGGACTCTCCTGCCTGGCGGAACGAGAGCTGCCGGACATGCGAAAGGTCGAGCCGCTGGGTATCCTTGGCATAACGGAGAACCATTGCAGCTGCCATGATGACCGGCGGATTCGATTCGATACCAAATCCCCCGAGACTCTGGACCCTGAAATGATCCATAAGTACTCTCTCCGCGGAGACAGGATCTGTCTCATTCTCTTCCACGGAAGTGACCACTACGCCACATTGCTTCACCGCTTCACCGAACTTCCCCTGCAGGCCGGGTATCATGAGGCATTCGGAAGGACGATACCTCGTAAGGTCTGAAATGAGGGCCGAAGCTCCCTGTTCCCCCGGACAGGCAGCCGCAAGGAATTCCCCGGTTGTGATGTCGAGAAAGGCAAGCCCGAGGAGGGATGACCGGGAATCCGAAGCTGCCGCCATAAGGTAGCGGGCCTGGGGAGAGCCGATCATTCCTTCATCGATCACGGTTCCCGGTGTGATAACACGGACGACTTCGCGCCGGACAATTCCTCGGGCATTCCGGGCATCCTCCACCTGGTCGCAGAGAGCGACTTTGTATCCTCTGGCAATCAGCCGTGCGATGTATCCTTCAACGGAATGACAGGGCACACCGGCAAGCGGGATCTTCTGCCCGAATGAATCCTTCGAGCGGGAGGTGAGGGTTATCTCGAGTTCCCGTGATACCGTCTCCGCATCACCGCCAAATGTCTCGTAGAAATCTCCAATATGAAAGAGGAGGATGGCGTCCCTGTGCTGCTCTTTTATTGACCAGTACTGCGCCATGGCCGGGGTCATCCTGCCGGGCTGCAGTGCCGGGTGCTCCTCTCCCTTCGCCATGGTATAGATGATCGCCATACGATGAGAAATGCATACCGATCCGGTTGGCCGGCACGGCATATTCATGCTGTGAGGGGCCCAGGATCCTGTGCATGAAGCATACGGCAGAAAACGTTGTCATCGGCCTCTTCCTGATCCTGGCAATGGTTCTCCTGCTTTCGGGTTGCAGTGCCCTGGATCACAGGAACAGGCCCCCGGTTGCAGGTCCCGGCTTCCCGGTCCAGCCGCAGACACCTCCGGCTGCTCCCGACATGGTTACCATTCCCATTCCCCCTTCGCATCCCATTCACGGGGAGCTTGCATCTTCCCTGCAGGAGAACCGTGAAAGAATCTAAATAGTCAGCCTCGCACATCCTGGGTAACCGGATTCTGGTGACAGGAATGGAAGACAGGAACAGAACCGCAGAAAGGAATCACGGGCGCACACCCAACCGGCTTATCAGCGAGGTGAGCCCCTACCTGCTCCAGCATGCCTGGAACCCGGTGGGATGGTATGCATGGGGAGAAAAGGCGTTTACCAGGGCAGAAATGGAGGACAAGCCGGTATTTCTCTCGATCGGTTATGCCACCTGCCACTGGTGTCATGTGATGGAAAAGGAATCGTTTGAAGACCCCGAGGTTGCAGAGGTACTCAATTCCCTGTTTGTCCCGGTTAAGGTGGACCGGGAAGAGCGGCCCGACCTTGATGCGCTCTACATGACAGCAAGCCAGGTGCTCTCCGGAGGAGGGGGTTGGCCGCTGCATGTGATCCTGACTCCCGACAAGAAACCGTTCTTTGCCATGACCTATATCCCCAGGGAGAGGCGGTTTGGAAACCCTGGCATCATCGATATACTTACGGAGATTGGGAGAAGATGGAGGGAGTCCTGGCCTGAA
>JAJRBV010000065.1 GCA_028679275.1 Methanoregulaceae archaeon | reverse complement strand
AGGGAACTATCCGGCCGGCACCTGAAAGTGCCGATATTCGGACACGAGGTCCCGGTGATTGCTGATGAAGCGGTGGATCCTGCCTTTGGTTCTGGTGCCGTGATGATCTGTACGTTTGGTGATAAGCAGGACGTGTTCTGGTGGAAACAGCACCGCCTCGAGCTCCGCAAGGCTATCGACCGGCAGGGCCGGATGACCTCAGTTGCAGAACCCTACCAGGACGAGAGATCCGGGGAGTGCAGGGAGGCGATCCTCTCGGATATGAAGGAACTCGGCATCCTCCTGCGGCAGGAGCCCCTCGAGCAGCGGGTCGGGACCTGCTGGCGGTGCAAAACACCGATCGAGATAATGAGCGAGAGGCAGTGGTTCGTGAAGATCGTCCCTGATGAAATTATGGACGCCGCACGGGAAGTGAAATGGACCCCGGGGCATATGTTCCTGCGGATGGAGAACTGGATAGGGCAGATGGAATGGGACTGGTGCATATCACGGCAGAGAATCTTTGCGACCCCGATTCCGGTCTGGTTCTGTGCCGGGTGTGGCTCGATGATCCTTCCCGAAGAGGCTGACCTCCCCCTGGATCCGACGATCCAAAAACCGGATCATCCCTGTGAACAATGCGGTTCCCTGGAAATAATCGGTGAGGAGGATGTTCTCGATACGTGGATGGATTCCTCCATCTCGGTGCTGAATGTGACAGGATGGGACGGAACCTGCGTCCCCGAAATATTCCCCGCCCAGATCCGCCCCCAGGGGCACGATATCATCCGGACCTGGGCGTTTTATACCATCCTCCGTGCGGTAGCCCTTACCGGGAAAAAACCTTGGGAAGAGATCCTTGTCAACGGAATGGTACTTGGGGAGGACGGATTCAAGATGAGTAAAAGCAGGGGAAATATCATATCCCCTGAAGAGATTATCGAAACATACGGATCCGATGCATTCCGCCAGTGGGCAGCTGCCGGTGCCGCGACCGGTTCTGACATCATGTTCAACTGGAACGACGTGATTGCTGCATCACGGTTCCAGACCAAGCTCTGGAACATCGCACGTTTCGTTCTCCTCCAGCTGGAAAAAAAGGAGTTTGATCACGCTGCAGCAGTGACCTCCCCGGCCGACCGCTGGCTGCTTGCAAAACTTGCCAGGACAACGGAAGAAGTGACCGACGCAATGGAGCAGTACCAGTTCGATCGGGGACTGAAATCGCTCCGTGAATTCTCTTGGAATGTCCTTGCCGACAATTATATCGAGCTTGTGAAGGGGAGACTCTATTCGGATGACGCCTCCCGCGACGCTGCCTGCCGGGTTCTCTATGAAACCATCGATTCCCTCTGCCGCATGATGGCCCCTTATGCCCCCCATTTTTCAGAGGAGATATACTCACGACTCGGCAAGGGCAGTGTTCATACCACGAGATGGCCGGAACAAATCCCCTGCGACAGGGAAGCTCTCGATGAAGGAGACCTTCTTGTCCGTCTCGTTTCAGAAATCCGGCGGTTCAAGCACGAGCAGGGTCTTGCCCTCAATGCACCGATGGGGAAGATCACCATCTTCACCTCCCGCATCAGCGATGACGGTGGGGATATGGCCCGGGCACTGAATGCCGCCGTGGAATGGCGGACTGATACCGGTATGCTCGAAAAGATGCCCGGGGAGATTCTCTTTGACATGTCAGTGATAGGTCCTGCATTCAGGAAGGATGCAAAGGCCTTCATGGATGCGGTCAGGTCACTTCCCGGCGAAGATCTGGCAAACCCTCCGGCAACGATCATGCTTCGTGAAAAACTGGTTGAAGTTCCGGCCGGATCATTCACGCAGGCGAGCAGTTACATGGTAGGCGGAGAGAAGGTGGACCTGATCATGGTTGACGATGTGATCGTGACCGTACAAAAGAATCCCTGATAACCCCGGCGACAAAACCCGATATCTCCTCTTCTTCTTTCATACCATCGATAACCACGAAACGGGATGGTTCATTCCCCGCAAGGGCGAGGTAATGCTCCTGAACTCTCACAAGGAGATGATGGTTCTCAAAATGCTCCTTCGCCCGCTTGTCCCTGATCCTTGACAGGGCTTCCTCAACAGGCAGAACGATCAGGAAGGTAAGGTCAGGGCGGATTGTCCATCCTGAATGCAGTTCCTGCAGCCATACGAGCGGTTCTGGGATGTGTCCTTTGAGCGTCTCCTGCTGGTATGCATACCGGCTGTCAGAGTAACGGTCTGATATGACGAGGCGGCCGGACCGGAGCGAAGGGCGTACAAGGGTTGAGAGGTGGGCAGCGTGATCTGCCGCAAAGAGGAGGGCCTCGGTAACAGGATCCATTCTCTCGGCAACCGCTCTCCGCACCTGGTCACCCAGCCACGTGGAGCCTGGTTCACGGGTGAAGACGGGAGAGAGGTCAGAGAGGAGTACCTTTAGCGAGGAGACAAGGGAACTCTTGCCGCTTCCGTCGATTCCCTCAATGGTCACGAGCACCAGAGACCCCTCCTGATCAGGTCATGAGGAATAGCCCCCCTGTGCACTGCTGTTGCCACGATCGCCCCGTCAAACCCTGCAGATGCGAGTCTATCAAGATCCCCTGTATCGCGAATCCCCCCCCCATAGAAGAGTTTTTTCCGGTATACTCTTCGCAGGGCGCAGAGCGCAGGGAGAGAGAGCCCCTCCCCGGTCCCGACTGCGCTGATATTCAGGACAAGGCAGCTTTCAAAGGGGAGATCCGCTGCCGCTCGAAGAACGTCAGCCGGTTTCTGATTCCCGGGAACAACACACCCGTGCCTGATGTCAATGGAGAGCATTCCTCCCCGGTAGCAGGAGAGGTCCCCTGCTGTCTCGGTGCCGACAATATTCACGATACGTTCACCGGAAAGCATGTCATCAGGAGACCTGCATCCCCGATCGACGTAGCAGCATTCCACCTCCCTGGCACAGGAAAGAATCCACGGATCGTGGGAACCTGAGCCTGAAATCCGGTCAAGATCAGCAATATAGAGAAACCGGGGTTGCATCATCCGGAGGTAGCCTTCAGGGTCTGAAGTGGGAGAGAGACCCCACGTGAGGGGGCGGTAACTCTCCCGGTCCCCTTTTTTTCCGTGGACAACGAATCCTCCCTTGAGGTCCATCGCAAGAACCAGATCCATGGTGTAGCGTAATCACTATTAGCATACAGGATCATTAAATCCTATGCGATTGCTGGTCAGCCCGAGGGATATTGAAGAGGCGAAGCGATCCTGTGCCGCTGATATCATCGATGTGAAACGGCCTGCGGAGGGATCGCTCGGGGCAAATTTTCCCTGGATTATCCGTGCAGTCAGGGAGCTCTCCGGCAAGCCGGTCAGTGCTGCCATCGGTGACTTCGATTTCAGACCCGGAGGCGCTTCTCTTGCGGCATACGGGGCAGCCCATGCCGGGGCAGACTATGTCAAGATCGGACTGATGTTTGACGGAGCCGAAAGGGCAGGGGAAGTCATCGGGGCGGTCGTGAAGGCGGTCAAAGACGAATTCCCCGAGAAGTACGTTGTGATAGCGGCCTATTCCGATTATGTCAGGCTGGGTGCGATCTCTCCTTTTGCAATGTCTCCGATTGCTGCTGCGGCCGGGGCTGATGTTGCGATGGTTGACACCGGAGTGAAAGACGGGAAGAGCACCTTTGATTTCATGAACGAGGAATCACTTGGGGAGTTTGCTGCCCTGAACCGGGAGGGAGGGCTGCAGACGGCCCTTGCCGGGTCACTCAGTTTCGATCACCTCCCTGCCCTGCGGAGGATAAATCCCGATATCATCGGTGTGCGGGGAATGGTCTGCGGTGGAAACAGGAATGCCACGATCCAGGAAGACCTGGTCGTCCGGCTGGCACGGATGGTGGGATGAGAATGTATACCGGGAAGCTGGATGCCCCCCTTGCGCTGACATTTGATGATGTCCTGCTCCTCCCAGCGGAGTCTCATGTCGAGCCAAATGAAACGAATACAAAAACCCTTTTTTCAAAAAATATCCCGTTAAATATCCCTCTCGTATCCTCTGCAATGGACACCGTCACCGAATCGGCCATGGCAATAGCCCTTGCCCGGAATGGCGGGATCGGGGTCATCCACCGGAACATGACTGCTGAGGAAGAGGCAGCCGAACTCCGGTTTGTCAAGCAGGCTGCCGAACTGATCGAGCGGAAGGTCCTCTCGGTCTCTCCCGAAACAAGTGTCTCTGACGTTGAACGGCTCATGAACGAGCATGGTATCGGCGGTGTCCCTGTCCTTGAGAATGGCATTGTCGTGGGGATTGTCAGCAGGCGGGACGTGAGGGGAATCTCAAGCCGGCGCGGGGCCGAGAGCGTCCGTGCAATCATGACCCGAAAGCCGATTACGGCCGGGGAAGACATCACCATGGAACAGGCACTTGAGGTGATGTATACCCACAAGGTGGAACGGCTCCCTGTGATCAACAAGGACGGGGGCCTGGCCGGAATTATCACAATGCAGGACATCCTCGAAAAACGCCAGTACCCGAGTGCTACACGGGGCAGCTCAGGAAAACTCCGGGTTGCCGCCGCGGTAGGTCCGTTCGATTTCGAACGGGCAATGCTCCTTGACGAGGAGGGAACGGATGCACTCGTTGTCGACTGTGCCCACGGCCACAACATGAACGTCGTCAATTCGGTAAGAAACATAAAGGAGAGTGCCCGGGCGGATGTGATTGCCGGGAATATTGCGACTGCGAAGGCTGCTGAGGACCTGATGGATACGGTAGACGGGCTTAAAGTGGGGATCGGGCCGGGATCCATCTGCACGACCCGGATCGTAGCCGGAGTCGGAGTTCCCCAGATTACCGCGATCGCAAGTGTTGCCGATGTTGCCAGGGAAGCCGGTATCCCTGTCATTGCTGACGGAGGGGTACGATTTTCGGGTGATGTGGCAAAAGCAATCGCTGCGGGGGCCGACAGTGTGATGATCGGGAGTCTCTTTGCCGGCAGCGATGAATCTCCGGGCCGGATCATCACCATGAAGGGACGCCGCTACAAGCAATACCGGGGGATGGGGTCTCTCGGAGCAATGAGCGGGGGGGCTTCAAGTGACCGTTATTTCCAGAAAAAGGAGATCGGCCGTACCAAGTTCGTCCCTGAGGGTGTCGAGGGAGTGACCCCATATGTCGGGAGTGTCTCCGATGTGCTCTACCAGCTGGTGGGAGGGCTCAAGTCAGCGATGGGATACACCGGATCCCGGACTATTGGAGAGATGCATACCAAAACCTGCTTTATCAGGATCACCAGTGCCGGACAGACCGAGAGCCATCCCCATAACATACTCATCACTGACGAGGCTCCGAATTACCGGATCTCCGATTAATCCTTTTTTCCCGGAGGCTGATTCGTCATCTGCCGGATCCCTGTCAAATCGTGTCTTTCCTCCGGCCAGAAGATCCTCGTGCTGCCGGATATGACGGCAAGAAAGCACGATGCACCTTGAGGAGGTATCCATATTCCCGTCCAAATTTCCCGATACCCTGCATCAGGCCACCCAGAGTCGTACAATCCCGATACTGCGTGAGGTTTTTTACCACTTTCTGTCCAACAAGTCCAGTATGTATTCGGCAGCCAGCAAAAGGCTCGTCCAGGTCATAGCCGCACTCGGGTCTGCGATAGCCCCCTTCATGGTAGCCTCCCTCATCATCGCCACTCCCGTCATCGGAACAGAATTTTCTGCCGATGTCGCCCTGCTCGGCTGGATCACCGCGTCATTCTTCCTTGTTGCCGGAGCATTTCTCGTTCCATTCGGGAGGATCGCAGATATCAGGGGGTCGAAAAAGGTCTTCACTGCCGGAATGGGAGTCTACCTTGTTGCAGCGATTATCTGCATGTTCGCACCTGGCATGCAGGTTCTCATTGCAGGAAGGGTTCTGACCGGAATCGGTGCTGCCATGGTGTTTGGCACATCGATTGCCCTGCTCTCCCTCGTCTTCCCTGAAAAAGAGCGCGGAAGAGCGCTCGGGATCAACATCGCGGCAATGTTCACCGGGTTTGGCGCGGGACTCCTAGCCGGGGGAGCCATCACCTATTATGCAAGCTGGAGAGGGATCTTTGCCATCGTTGCCGTTATCGCTGCGGTAAACCTGCTCCTCATCCTGTCAAGAGTACGGGGAGAGTGCGAACTTGCCCGGACTTCTGATTATGATCGGTTCGGGATGATACTTTTTATCTCAGGTGTCCTGCTGTTCATGTATGGCCTTTCAGGAATCAGCTCCCTGAAAGGTCTTGCAATTCTCATTGCAGGCTCTGGTGCACTTGCCGGATTTTACCTCTGGGAACGGCGTTGTTCGACCCCGCTTATCCCACCGGCTCTCTTCTCCTCAGGCAACCTCTCCCACGCCATCGGCGCGAATATCATCTTCCAGGGAAGTGGTTTTGGAATCACCCTGATCCTCTCCCTCTTCCTCCAGTACGTATACGGGATGGATCCCCGGACTACCGGAATCGTGCTCCTGATCTCGCAGCTGCTGCTGATTGTGCTCGGTCCCTACTGCGGGAGACTTTCAGACCGGTATCCCCCACAACGCGTTGCCGCTGCAGGGTGCCTGGTCAATGGAATTGGAATGCTCCTTCTGGTCGGAATCGACACGTCCACCTCCCTGCTGCTGATTATTGTGTCCCTCGCCATGAATGGTCTCGGTTTTGCCCTTTTCATGCCGTCAGTGGTCAAGTGGGCGCTGATCGGAGTTCCACGCGAGCATTTCGGGATCCTGTCCGGGGGAACGGAAACGGCAAGGCTGATTGGGATAAGCCTTTCCAATGCCATCATCATTATCATCTTTGGCCTTATCATGGGCGATACCCAGGTAAACCCGGAGAATGTATCCCTGTTCCTCTCTGCTGCGGGATGGGCAGTCATGCTTTACGCGGTGATGGCTTTTTCAGCCATGGTATTTGCACTCCGGGCACCGCGAGACCGCAATGACGTTATCCCCGCCCACCCTCCCTGATTCATGGTATGCTCCGGAATATCAGGATCTCAACCGGAACACTCCTTTCCTGAAGCAAATAACTATATATATCAAAATCCCTAACATCAAGTAATCAATGCTGGACCATGTTGAGGTCGCCAGGATCCTCGATATACTGGGAAACAGAAACCGCCGGCGAATCATCGAACTGCTCAGGCAGAAGCCCTGTTTTGTCACTGAGATCTCCGATCGCCTTTTGCTCTCTCCCAAAGCCGTAATCGAGCATCTCCAGCTGATGGAACGGGAGGAGATCCTGTCGTTCCGGCTTGATGAGCGGAGGCGCAAGTACTATTACCTGGCAAATGACATCAGCGTCATGGTAAGTCTCAGACGGCTTGAAGAGAGCCTTACCGCCACGGGAGACCAGAATATCAGACTGAAAAAATCATTGGGCCAGCTCAGGAAACTTGTGAATGCACGCGAAGAACAGACCATGAATCTCCGTAACCTTGAGAAGGATATCGATATCCAGATTCGGGAGATTGTGCAACAGGGCAGGGATCTGCTCAGTGACGATACCGAAATCGATCTTGTCATCGCTCTGGCCCACTGCAATCTTACCGGGGAAGAGCTATCAGAACTGACGGGATTGCCCGTCCAGAACCTCGCTGCAGGACTGTCAGCGCTGCGGAAAAAACAGATCGTCGAGCAGGAAGGCCCGACATTCAGGTTGTGTGGAATCGATGCCGAATGACCCGTATGATGATTTCCTGAAGAATATCGCTCGAATGGTAGAGGATATCATCCGGAACATGCCACAGGGAGAAGGAGCCCGGTTTATCGGGTATACCATCATTGCCGGGAACCATGGGGAAACCCCCCAGATTATCCATATCGGGAAAAATCCGCATGAAGAGATCGAGTATGAAGTGATCGAGGATGAGAATTATCTGTTCATAACGGCAAGCCTCCCCCCGGGATCGCGGTTTGCGGCGTATGCCGATATATCTGCTGACTCGGTTACCATTGTGGTTGGCGAACAGCGTGCCCCCATCAGGCTCGATTCAAAAATCGACGTGATCCACAGCTTCTACCAGGTCAGGCACGGAGTTATCGACATCATCCTGAAAAAGAAAAAGCCGGTGTGAAGCAGGATACGCCGGAACCGGATATCAGGCCTGGATCTTTGTTTCAGCGGATATCCAGTTCGATATCCTTTTTTTATCAGGTTTTAATTCCCGGAACTGCCTGAGAGAGACGGTGAGGTCCCGGGTAAAGGCAAAATACCCTATCTGGGTACTCCGGCACAGCTTCATCGCCATGTCCATCAGTCCGCGGGGATCGGGCCGCTGCTCGCCCAGCCATATGTGGAAAATGTTGCCACCATCAACGATAGGGAAAAACACATGCTCTATCTCCATCCTTTTGGCCAGCGGGATCTTGGCAGAAGGGGCAACATGGGTGCCGTTCGTGTAATACAGGGGGAGATCCCTGCTCTTTCCAAGCATCAGGAGACCCTGATCAAGATCCCCCTTGATCACCTTCCTGGCAGAGTCGCGATACTCCTTTGAGAGGAGGTCGGCAACCGCGAACCGCTGCCCGGTGGTCTCGGCAGGTGTCCGGGCGAGAGCGATGGTCATGTTGTTCCTTGCAGACAACTCCTTTGCATACAGCTCCATCTCTGTCATCGCCCTGATGGCAAGTGCCCATGCCTCACGGGATTCGTGCAGCTGGTGGCCCGTATGGTGCTGCACCATCTCGTTGACACCGACGACTCCTATCGTATAGACGAGCCCGTCAAGATCCACAGCTATCGCTCCCCTCTCTCCTGTCAGCGGGTCCTTCGGGCGCTGCATGGCAAACGGCATTCGCCCGTTTGCACGGATGATCTCAAGCCACCGCCGTTTGATTTTGAACACTTCGACGCAGACATCCATCAGTGCCCTCAATTCGGCATAAAGGCGCCTGTCATCACCTCCTGCCTCGTATGACGCGCGGGGACAGTTGAGTGACACAACCTGCCAGGAGCCCATCGAGAAATGCTTCCCTTCACGGAAAAAGAGCTTGTCCTCAAACTGAGTATCTTCATCCGCAACCGCAGAGAACTGGTAGGCGCAGCACTGGTAGCACGAGATCCCCTTGCCGGCACCACGGTAGTCCGGCATCTGATTGTCGTAGTAGGGGGTCCCGAACTTGGATGCCAGCTCGAACGTGAGCAGATACAGGTCCCTGTACGTGGGAAGATCGGGGTGTTTCTGGTTAAACTCGGCATCTTCCTCCATGAAGTCAGGTTCGATGCTGATTTCCGGCTTTGGGAAACTGAACGGCTTGCCCCAGTAATCCCCCTCGAGCATTACCTCCATCAGCGCTTTGAAGAGGAGGCGTACCTCGCGTTCGAACTGCCCGTATGTCCGGAGCGGGGCAGAATGGCCGTCCCATACCTTTCCCTTGTACACGCAAGGCTTGTCCTTCCAGAGCGCAGGAACACCGGGAGAGAGTTGCACGGAGGAGAACACCAGCTGTCCCCCTCTGGCGACCATCATCTGGGTCATCTCGTACACAAACATCTGCATATGCTGGCGGATCTCAACGTAGGGCATCCCTTCGAAGAACGGGGCAATGAAGGTGAGAAAATTGTAATAGCCCTGCCCCCCTGCAAAATTGGTCTGGGCGCTTCCAAGGGCCTTTACTGCATGAAGGATCGCAACTTCGGGACGTTTTGCAGGCCCTGCAACCGATGCTTTTGTCCCATTCCCGTCTGGCATCAGGCCATAATAGAGGAAATACCGGAGATCCCAGTCCTGGCAGAACGGCCGCGTTCCAAAATATTCCAGGTCATGGATGTGGATGTCCCCGAAAAGGTGATGATCGGCGAGGTGCGGAGGGAGCTGGAGGAGGTACTGTTCCTTGCTTATCTTGTCTGCCTTCTTTTTATGAGAGGTCTCGGCGTTCTCCTGGAGATTGGCATTATCCTTAGCTTCGAATCCACGTCCTACATCGATAAGGTGCGCATCATACACCGGGGTCCCGACCCGGGTGCAGACATTGCGGTACTGCACCATTCCC
>JAJRBV010000165.1 GCA_028679275.1 Methanoregulaceae archaeon | reverse complement strand
GTATTATATTAGGCGTCTCCCCAATATTGAGGATTATGACTAGGCTCGCAATCCTTGGCGTGGGGAGGATTGGCGGAGAGACAGCGTTCCTTTCGACCGTACTCGGGCTTGCTGACGAGCTGGTGCTCTTTGACACGGCAAAATCCCTTCTCGATGCCCAGGTACTTGATCTCACTCATACCGGTATCGATGTTGCAATAGAAACAGACTGGAAACAGGTAAAAGACGCGGATATCTGTGTTTTTTCCGCAGGAATCCCGCGGGATCCCGGTATCAGAACCAGGGCTGACCTGCTCTCAGCCAACCTGCCCGCAGCACAGATCTGCACCCAGGCGCTCAACGGGTTCTCGGGAGTGCTGATCACGGTGACAAACCCGATGGATGTTAATAACTATTACCTCTGCAGGTCCGGCGGACTCGAACCGCAGAAGTGCATCGGATTTGGAGGGGAGCTCGACCGGGCCCGGCTTGGCATCGCCCTTCGTGAGCGCGGGGTGCATGGAGCACCATGGGTGATTGGAGAACACGGGGAGCACCAGGTACCGCTCTTCTCCCGCCTTCAGGAGCAGGTGAATGAACCGGTAAGGGAAGAGATTCTTGCAGGGCTCCGGACCGCGAGCATGGAAGTGATCAAGGGGAAGGGAGGGACGGTATTTGGTCCTGCCCGGTACCTTGCTGAACTGATCAGGATTATTTCAGAGAACAGAAAGGAATGGATCAGCTGCTCATGTATCCTTGACGGGGAGTACGGGTTTTCCCGCTGCTCGCTCGGAGTCCCTGCTCTTGTCGGGAGAGAGGGGGTCCTCTCTATCGGCGAATGGGACCTCGATTCATGGGAAGGGGTCCATATGAAGGCAGCAGGCAATTTCATCATGGACCTCTGCAGCACCCTCGGAGTTTAGAAAAGCTCATGAGTTCCGACCCTCATAGTTCCGGCAGAGCAGCAATGCCGGAACAGATCGCCAGGGACGGGAGCGGTATTGCCCTGGACATCATCCAGGTCGAATATTCTACAGGCCCTGAATATCCAGTCATCCATATTTTCGGGCGGGACCGTGAGAAAAAGGCCCGACACCTCCAGATAACCGGATTCCGGCCTTATTTTTACGTGCCGCACTATCAGGCCGGGCCCGGCACTCTTCCGCCGAATGTCACCCATGAGGAGGGGAAAACCTATCTTTCGATCAGGGGAGAACCTCTCAGCCGGCTCTATACCGTGAGGCCAGGCGATGTTCGCGACATCCGGGAACGGTTCACTCATTTTGAAGCAGATATACCGTTCACCACCAGGTTTATGATCGATACCGGGCTTACCGGGGGGGTTATGGTACCGGCCTGGACCGCGTCGTATCAGGAAATTTTTCCGGCAGCCATCAGCAGCAGTGCCCGGGTCTGCATTCTTGATATCGAGTGCGAGGACGTGCGGGGCTTCCCGGAACCCGGACGGGATGCGGTAATCTGCATCACCTGCCATGATTCCTTTGATAACCGGTATACAAGCCTTATCTGGGGTCCAGGAAAGGAAGGATGTGACCTCTCCGTTCTGTCAGGAAAGGAAGGCCTGAAAAACGGGTGTTTCTGCCGGGAACGACATGATATCAGGGTTTTTGCCTCCGAGAAGGAGATGCTCGGAGGATTTGCCATGTATCTCAGGGAGACGGATCCCGATATCCTCTCAGGCTGGAATTTCCTTGAATTCGACCTCCCCTATCTCCTGAAGCGCATGGGAGCCATCGGCCTTGACCCTGCCTCCCTTGCGAGGCTCGGCGGCCCGACAGAGCGGAACGCGCTCCGCGGGAGAGCGGTTTTTGACCTCCTCCAGGCATACCGGAAGATGCATGCAACCCAGCGGGAATCATACCGGCTTGATGCGGTTGCCGAAGCAGAGATCGGGGAGACCAAGGTGCGGTATACCGGAACGATCAGTGATCTCTGGACCAGAGACCCCTGCCTTCTTCTTGAGTATAACTTCAAGGACGTTGAGCTCTGTGTAGCCATCAATGAAAAGAATCGGATCATCGAGTTCTACCGCGAGATTGCGCGCTATGTCGGATGCCCGCTTGACCGGACCCTCAATTCATCCAGTGTCATTGACGTTTTTGTACTCCGGAAAGCCCATGGGCGCTACGTCCTTCCTTCAAAAGGGTTTGCGGCATCTGAGGAGTTCGAGGGAGCCACGGTTTTTGAGCCGAGCCGTGGAGTCAGGGAAAATGTTGTTGTTCTCGATCTCACATCGCTCTACCCTATGGCGATGATGACGATCAACGCATCTCCGGAAACAAAGGATCCCGCTGGCGAGTTTAAAGCCCCAAACGGCATCCGTTTCAGGAGGGAGCCGGACGGGCTCACCAGGAGTATCCTCTCTGAACTTCTTGCTGAGAGGGATGAGAAGAAGCGCGTAAGGAACCGCCATCCTTTCGGATCCGATGAGTACGTGCTGTACGATCTCCAGCAGAATGTCCTGAAAGTGATCATGAACACCTATTATGGGGTGAGCGGTTATACGCGGTTCAGGTTGTATGATCGCGAGATCGGTGCTGCAATTACCTCGGTCGGCCGGGCGATTATCGAGCATACCCGCGGAGTGATTGAAGGCCTGGGGTACCGTGTCATATATGGTGATACCGACTCCTGCATGGTGCTGATTCCTCCCGGACCTCCTGACGCCACGATAGAAAAAGCAAGGGAGATCGAGCGTGAGGTGAATGCGAGCTATGCCCGGTTTGCGAAGCAGGAACTGAATGCGGATACCCATTACTTCTCGATCAAGTTCGAAAAGATTTACCAGCGGTTCTTCCAGGCAGGCAAGAAGAAGCGGTATGCAGGGCGCCTTGTCTGGAAGGAAGGAAAGACCGTAGACGAAATCGATGTTGTCGGCTTTGAGATACGGCGGAGTGACTACCCCCAGATCACAAAAACCGTGCAAAAACGGGTGATGGAGATGATCCTTCACGGTGAAGAGTATGAATCGATCAAAACGTATCTGGGCGACGTGATCAGGAATTACCGGGCAGGCAGGTACTCGCTCGACGAGATTGGTATCCCCGGGGGTATCGGCAAGGACCTGGTCGATTACCAGACGGATGATGCCCATATACGGGGCGCAAAATATGCAAACGAGCATCTCGGAATGGAGTTTGCCAAGGGGAGCAAGCCAAAGAGGGTCTATATCAGGAATGTCACCGGGAAATACCAGAAGACGAATGTCCTCTGCTTTGAATACGGGGACCAGGTTCCCGGAGAATTCCAGGTTGACTGGGAGCTGATGCTCGAAAAGACTCTGAAGCAGCCAATATCCCGTATCATCGAGGCTCTCGGCTGGTCATGGAACGATATCGATCCATCGCGGACCACGCTCTCCCAGTGGGGAATCGGTTGAGAGCGCCTCTTTTCTTGATTTCCCGGGGTATCGTTTCAGCCATGTAAAAAAGCCGGGTTCCCGCTCCCTGGTATACCCTTTATTCATGGTCCATGACATAACGGACCCCTTCAGGCTCCCGGTAATCGGTCTTGATCACGATCGTCCCTGAAACCCTGTTGAAGAGCCGCAATTTCTTGCCGGGCATTCCGAACCACCCGATCAGGCAGTCCAAGGGCAGGATAAAAGACTTTCCGAAACTTTCGATGAACGCTGCCGGCAGCCTGACAGGCTTTCCCTCCCTGTCGGTTACTTTGAGGTTCATCACCATCTTTCCGACAGACTGGCCATGGTACCCTTCCATGGTGGTCCAGTAGATGAGAAATCCGGTGCTCCTGACAAGGATATCAAACGGATTCCACGAAAAGATCCCCTGGAAGAAATGGGACGGATCAGAGAAGATATTCAGTACAAGGCTGACCAGGATAAAATCGATCAGCCAGGCCCAGAACCTCGTACCCCACCTGCCAACATGAAGGGTTGCGATCTCACCATAGTCATCTCCCATCAGATTCTCTCTCGCATGTACCTATCGGCCCGGTTTTTTTAAAAATACTCTGGTTTTATACCTGCCCCTGCCGTGATCCAATCCCCGGCGTTTATCTTCCCATCCAGTACGCGTTTCCCTGAGCGTGAATACTGCCCGGATTTACCATCCTGTCGATATATGAGCTTCCCGGGATATCCGTTTCAGAACAGAACGAACGAACACGGTGTCACAGGCTCCAGGAAAAGTACGGAGTGGCAATCGGAAATAAATTCCCGGAGCTACCAGTTTACTGCAGGAGCAGCTGGCAGGAATGAACATGCATCACATCCCGCGAATCGTGATAGCCGGAACCCACAGCGGGTGCGGGAAGACAACGATTTCGAGGGGGCTGATGCAAGCGTTCCGGAAGAAGGGACTCATCGTCCAGCCGTTCAAGGTGGGGCCGGATTTCATCGACCCGTCCCATCATACCGCTATCACCGGACGGATCTCCAGGAACCTTGATCCGTTCATGATGGGAGAGGAAGGAGTGATAAGAACTTTTCTGAAAGCCTCGGAAGGTGCTGATATTGCCGTTATTGAAGGGGTGATGGGCATGTATGACGGGATTGACGGCAGCGATGCAGCGAGCACGGCGCATGTGATGCGCATCATCAGGGCACCGGCTATCCTTGTGGTCGATGCCACGGGGATGTCCCGGAGCGCGCATGCAGTGATAAAAGGCTTCTGCTCATTTGAACCTGAACTGGATATCAGGGGGGTCATCTTCAACCGCGTAGGGAGCCAGCGCCACCGTGCCATGATCGGGGAGGATCTCCCCCTGCCCGCATCCGGATTTATCCCCCGGGATACCGGTCTTTCCGTGGAAAGCCGGCACCTCGGTCTGAAAATGGCATTTGAGGTGAGTGATAGCATCCCTCCCCTTGACCTGGTAGGGGAGTCATGTGATATTGAGGCGATCCTCGGGGCTGCGAGGTCAGCATCTCCGTTCCCGGGTGAGGACGTTTCAGATGAATGTCCGGAAGAACGGGTCCGCATCGGTATAGCGCAGGATTCGGCATTCTGTTTTTACTATCAGGACAATCTCGATGCGCTCCGGACTGCAGGTGCAGCCCTGGTCCCGTTTTCACCCTGTGCAGACCCGCTGCCCGAAGCGGATGCTTACTATCTGGGGGGAGGCTACCCTGAACTGCATGCGCAGGCGCTCTCATCATCCCCGTGCCGCGTAATGCTGAAGGCAGCCGCTGACAGGGGCGTTCCCGTGTACGGCGAATGTGGAGGACTGCTGTATCTCACTGAATCCGTCTTCGTTGAAGGCCATGAATATCCCATGACGGGAATCCTCCCTGCTAATGCCCGGATGACCGGAAGAATACAGGCACTCGGGTATTCGGAGGGTGTTTTTACCAGCGGCCCCCACCTTGCTGTTCCCGGGGACTCCCTTAGAGGCCATGAATTTCACTATTCGACCCTTGATTCTTCAGCGGATGCCCGGTTCTCGGTCCAGCTCACCCGCGGAAAAGGGATAGAGGGGGGAAAGGACGGCCTGTACGCCCACGAGACGATAGGCGTCTATACCCACTCCTATTTTACCCGCCGTTTTGCTGCTGCCATGGTGGATGCAGCATTCCGGTACCGGAAGTCCTGAAGGATCCGGCAGACCTGAGGCAGGTATCTCCAGGCAGTCCGCTGTTTTTCACAAAGCCATAAAGTGAATCAGCACAAAACCAGTTTCAGGGATGTGGCTTACGTGCAGACAATGAGGAGTGATGAGGTCAAAAAAGGGTATCACCGTGCCCCGAACCGTGCGCTGCTCCGGTCACTCGGTGTTACAAAAGAAGAATTTGACAAGCCGTTTATCGGGATCGCCAATGCATGGAATGATATTGTGCCGGGGCACGTCCACCTCCGCGCACTCGCGGTCAAGGTGAGGGAGGGGATTGCAGCGGCGGGAGGCGTCCCGTTTGAATTCGGCGTTATCGGGATCTGTGATGGCATCGCAATGGGCCACGAAGGGATGCGGTACTCCCTTCCCTCGCGGGAAAATATTGCGGATTCCATCGAACTGATGGCAGAAGCCCACCGGTTTGACGGGATGGTCATGGTCGGCACCTGTGACAAGATTGTCCCCGGGATGCTGATGGCGGCTGCAAGGATAAATATCCCGTCAGTTGTCCTGACCGGGGGCCCGATGCTTCCCGGTTATGACGAAGGGAGGGAACTCTCGCTTGTCGATGTCTTTGAAGGGGTGGGGAAGGTTGCTGCAGGAGATATGGACGAGCAGGAGCTCTGCAACCTCGAATGCTGTGCGATGCCCGGCTGTGGCAGCTGCCAGGGACTTTATACGGCAAATACCATGGCCTGCATGACCGAGGCAATGGGGATGTCCCTTCCCGGATGTGCGACAGCACCTGCAGTGGATGCCGAAAAACTCAGGATTGCACGGAAGAGTGGGGAAGCCGTTGTCGGACTTGTTGCCGAAGGGATAGCCCCCCGGGATATCATCACTGCCGCGAGCCTCAATAACGCTATCCGGGTGGACATGGCTCTTGGAGGGAGCACAAATACCGTCCTTCATCTCATGGCTATTGCCAGTGAGGCAGGAGTACCCCTTGACCTGGATACCTTCAACCGGATCGGGAGTAGGATCCCGCACCTCTGCCACATGCAGCCGTCAGGCCCCCACTCTGTCCTCGCCCTTCACCGTTCAGGAGGAATTCCCGCGGTGCTGGGGATCCTTTTACGGGAACTTGAGGATTCCCCGACTGTTTCCGGACGACGGATACGGGAGATTGCGAACGGGGCGAAGACCCCGGCGGTATCGATCATCCAGCCGCTTGAATCCCCGGTAAATCCTGCGGGGGGGCTTCGGATCCTCAAAGGGAGCCTTGCACCGGGAGGGGCCGTAGTAAAATCTGCAGCCGTCAGCCATACCATGTGGCACCACCAGGGCCCGGCCCGGGTCTTTGACGGTGAGAAAGAAGCGATGGAGGCGATACTCGCCCGCCATGTCAGGGAAGGCGATGTCGTGGTGATCAGGTATGAAGGACCCAGGGGGGCTCCCGGAATGCCGGAGATGCTCGCTCCGACCTCAGCCCTCATGGGTCTTGGTTATTCCCGCGTGGCGCTGGTGACGGATGGGAGATTTTCAGGGGGGACGCGGGGGCCCTGTATCGGTCATGTTACCCCGGAAGCAGCAGCCGGAGGGCCCATAGGGCTGGTGCATGACGGGGATCTGATCGAGATCGATATTCGTGAGAGAAGAATTGATCTGATGCTTTCAAAGGCTGAACTAAAACGCCGCAGGGCATTCTTTGCACCGAAGCAAAAATCCCTGACCGGAATCCTTGCCCGGTACGCCAGAATGGTCACCCAGGCAGACAGAGGGGCAGTACTTGACCGGGACTGACCCCCTGCTTCTCCTCACTTTTATCTGGTCCGGGAACCCTTGCAAGGGTATTTTTCTGCCATGTGAGTATCGGGAACCAGGGAGATATCCTGCCCCAGCATAGCCGTTCGGCAACTTTTAACTGGGCCAGACTGCTATAGCTCTACACGATTCATGGCTGAGAATCCGTCCTATACTGAGGTCATCTGTGCCCATTGCGAAGGGCTTGGGTGCATTTACTGTGATAAGAAAGGATGCGTGCCTGTCAAATCCCCCCCGAAAAAGTGCCGGCGTTGCGAAGGAGCAGGCTGCATCTACTGCGGGTATACCGGATGGGCAGGCCTGAAAGGGAAATACGAGTAAACGTGTAATTAATTATTCCCTCAATGGTTTATAAAAAAAAATGTAACCCTAATGCAGGAAAACGAGAGTTCCCGCAATCTTGTCGTGGAGCCCCTGCTTGTACGCGG
>JAJRBV010000191.1 GCA_028679275.1 Methanoregulaceae archaeon | reverse complement strand
CGGCTCATTGACATTGATGCTGATGAACGTGCACTCCGCCAGCTGATGCGTACCCAGGTCCCGAAAGATATCGGCATCGAGATCGTACTCGAGAGCTGAGGAAGCGGATTGACCGCCGGAGTTCGTTCCCGGATCCGGGACTGGTGCTCCTTTCGGAACCTCTTTTTACTTATTGTTGTTCTCGGCATTTTTTTACGGTTCTTTGCCCTTGACCTCAAACTCTTTCATCATGATGAAGCGATCCATGCCTGGTTCTCTTATCGTCTGTTGACCGAGGGTGTATATTCCTATGAACCGATGTACCATGGCCCGTTCCTTTACTATGTCACAGCGGGGATGTTCATGCTCTTTGGCGATACCGATCTCGTGGCACGGTTCCTCCCCGCCCTCTTTGGGCTGGCAATCATCCCTCTCATCTATTGGATTTACCGGCTGGGGTACCTTGACCAGCGCCAGACCCTGGTTGCTGCCCTTTTTATCGCCATCTCTCCTTCAATGGTCTATTTTTCAAGATTCCTGCGTCACGATATCTTCCAGCTCTTCTTCACCGTATTAATTCTTGCTGCACTCCTTGCATATGCAGAGCATGGGAGGCTGCGGTATGCTCTCCTTGCCGGCCTCGCCATCGGGTGCGGGATGACCCTCAAGGAGGATATGCCCATATTCCTGTTCGTCCTTGCGACATTTGCGATCTATCTCCTGCTGACCAGGAAGATCAGGCTCCCTGATACCTGGCTGCGTGACACGATTGCAGTCGTGGTGGTGACCCTTGGAGTCATGGTCATCTTTTACTCCTCGTTTGGAGCGCATTTCGAGATCATCGAGACGGGATGGATCAGGGCATACGAACACTGGGCTTCGATGCATGGGATGTGCCGGATCTGCGGGCCATGGTTCTTCTATATCCTGCTCTTCCTTCTCTACGAAGTCCCGATCTTCTTTCTTGCGATATACGGGACTGCACAGTTCGCCATCCGTCATAACCCTCTCCCGGGCCTGGCTGGAGCCCTGGATAAAAGATTCCGGAAGAAGAAAGAGCCTGGTGAAAGCGAGGAATGTCCGGACCTCTCACTGCCGCCAATCCCCTTCAGAAGGGTGGTCCCGTGGGACAAAAAAGAACTTTTTTTCCTCTTTTGTATCTACTGGATGCTGGTATCACTTGCAGCCTATGCGTATATTGGCGAGAAGGTTCCCTGGCTGATCATCCACCAGCTCTTCCCGATGATCCTCGTCTCTGTCTACCTGATGACTCCGAAAAAGACCTTCGTTGCCCTTGCAGGATGTGTCTTCCTCCTCCTCATGACATGGCATGTCGCCCTGGTCCCGGCAGATGTGAATGAACCGATTGTCCAGGTTCAGAACTCGGAGGATCTGCGGATAGTGATGCAGCTTATCGATGCTTCTGATACCGTGGTGATCGCTTCAGAGAATTACTGGCCGCTTCCCTGGTATTACCGGGGCGAGAAATGGGACAAGATGCGGTTTTATGGCAAACAGATCGATACGGGAACCATTTACAGTGTTGACCCTGAGATGGTAATCACCCATGACATGAACAGTTATCCCTCTCTTGACGGGTATGACAAGGTGACCTACAAGATTTCGTACTGGTTCTCCATTTACGATAACGAACACCGTATCCCGGAGTATTACTTCAGGAGGGACGGAAAACTCGGGAGCATCAATATCGATGTATTCACAAAACCCGGGCTGTACGAGAAGGCCAACCTTACATTTCCCCGGGCACCTGTTTACCCGGCTGTCGGAGCGGAAGAGCGGGGATATGAAACAGGTCAGCGTTGGGACCAGAAACTCGTAAATATTACCGTCCGGATGTTTGGCCCGGCACGATCCGCCCGGAGCAGCGTTTAAGGAGGGATCTCCCTCCCTGGGCGGATGCAATCCCGGTTATCTCTGAACCGATCCGGGTTATTACCTGACCCGGACCTGATCCCTGATCGGTAAGGTCCGGATCCTATCCCTCCCGTTCCGGCATCATCGAAATCCGGCAGTTTCCGGGCTGCCGGTGTCAGAACCGGGGTATCCGGTACCCCCTTGCAGGGATACCGCGACTAAGAACAGGATGCTTGGAGAGGAGGAGGTGATCAGGCAGGAATTACCCGAGTTCATCCCATTTTCGCCTTCGTCGGAAAAGGACTATTCCGACGATTGCGATGATCCCGATGACGATGACGATGGCAATAGTCACGATTTTCCCTGATAAAGCGCCCGAAAGACCGCTCACGATCCCTGAGAGCGGATTTGAGTCCACCTTCTCCCTGAGAGCGAGGGCATCATTCAGGACTTCGTCGCCTCGTGTTGCCGCCTCCGAAGCTTTGTCTGCTGCTTCCTCGTACTTCTTCTCGGTGAAGAGATCGCGGGCATCTGAGAGCTTATCCGCGGCAATCTCCCACCGGGCGATGATGGGCATGAGCCGGGAGTCGTCACCCATGCTCTTGTTCTCCTTGAAGTACTTGATGAGATCCTCAGTCTGACCTATCGATCCTTCGGCGGTGGAGATCGCATGCTGGGCACTCATCACAAGGACCATCTCCTCTACCTCGCCGAGCAGTTTCTGGGCGGCAGAGAGATCGCTCTGCTTCCGCGTGACATCGGTTGCTTTCTCGGCGCTCTGGAGATATGCAGTCGCCTGTCCGTATTTTGCTTCGGCCGTGGTCAGGTCGATACCGCTGCCGGCGAGCTGGTCAAGCTGATTGCGAATACTGCTCATGCGGGCGGACTCAGACCGTATTGTCTCCCCGATAGTAGCCGGGTTTAACACCATCTTCTTTTTCACGACATCAGTACCGGCAAGAGCATTCCGGCTGTCAAGCTCCCGTACCCTCATGACGATTTTTTCTGCCGATGTCGTGACGACAGGAGCAGTCCCTGCCACCTTCACTTTCAGGGAGATAGTTCGATCCGAGGGGTACGAAAGTTCCCAGCCGCTTAAGCGGATATTCGGACCGACTTCCGTCTTTACCGGATTCTCAATCCCGTCAAGGATGATGTTGTAGGACCAGGTTGCATCCGCAAGCTCCGTCTCCATCTGCAGCGTGTTCGCGTTTTCGAAGGTCTTTCCGCCCGTGGTGCCAAAATTCACCGTAAACGTGGCGGATGCCTGGCTCTGGCCTGACACCAGGTCCCCACTTGGGGACAATGCAATATTTCCTACCGATATTGATGCTGAAGCAACACTGACGATACTGAAAAGTACAATCAGAATTCCAATTACCTGCAATGACCTGCTCATTTCTCCTCACTCAAACAATGGTTCAATGTCCTCGTCAATGGACAGAGGTTTTCGCTCCTCTGCCCGTGCCACATCCTCTTTTGTCTCGCGGGCAATCGCCGTCAGCTCGCGGATACGGGGCGCATTTCCTATGGTGGACAGGAGGACGACGGCGGCAACATAACTGCTGTTTACCGGGTAATCTCCGCCCCTGACCTCCACCCCTGCAATGTTCTCTTCCACCCAGCTCTTTGCCTTTTCTATCCCTTTCCGGTCGAGTTCGTCCGGAGGACCTGCCACAAGAACAAGGGCACGCTCGGCCGTCGAGAAATCGCAGGGGAGGGTCAGGCGGCCGAGCATCGCTCTCCTCACGAGAGAGATGATCTTTGCCGTCCTGTCCTCTCCAAGGAGGACCTCTTCGGTTGCCTCGCGTTTCCTCAGGGTGCTTTTGATACCGCCGATAATCCCGGAAACCGCGGATTTTGAACGGCCGGCCGTGGTCACTGCGGCGATGGCATACCCGACCGTGCTGATGCCCCCGCCCCGGAGCGTATTGATGATCTCACTTGAATCGACGACCATCTCTCCCACACCGGCCTTTCCCATCTCGCCAGCTCTGAAAAGCACCCCAAACCTCCGTACAACCTCGTCGTTAAGCCGGGAGAAGGCACTCTTGATACTCTCGCCTTCGTTTTTCCAGGCGCTGTTATCGAACACGAACGTATTGTCTGCCTCTTTGATGAGGGTAGTCAGGCTCCGTGCAGCATTAAAGGAATA
>JAJRBV010000125.1 GCA_028679275.1 Methanoregulaceae archaeon | reverse complement strand
CGGGAAGATAACGGTCCCCGCGAGGACAGCGGCGACTGCGGCCATGGCAGCAAGAGGACCGGCAAGGATCCAGAGGATGGCTGCAGCGGCAAAGGTGTAAAGTGCCGAATGAACTAGTTCGATCGGGATCAGGACGGCTCTGTCTTTGAGTGGGAAGATGACCCTGCGCATCTCCGGAGTGCATTTCCCTGTCGCCAGATACCCGGGCAGGTCTTCTGCCCGCACCGGGCCGTATTCCACGCGGAACCCTGACCGTTGCCGGACCTCGTGAGCGGAAATTCCGGGAGCACCAAGCTGGGGCAGGATCAGAGTCCGGTGCCGGACAATCTCCGGGAGGCCTGTATGGGCGATTCGGCGGACGAGTTCAGTAGTGCCAAACGTCCCTTTTCCTGCAGCACACCAGACATTGATCCCTTTCGTGTCAAGAACCAGCAGGTAGCAGTCCGTTCCGGCAAGGTGAGCCCGGACAGCATCGACACTGAGCGTGTAGTTTGCCGTGACAATGACAGGCGACTCCGGTGTCGGGTTCCCGATCGTGTATAGCCCGGGATTCTTCCGGTGACCTGAACGGTTCACTCCCCATCGTGCAAGGAAGTGATCGAACAGGTCAGAGATGGAACTATCGCAGGTGAGAGGGATGGGTGCAGGGGGTGTGGACAGAGGTTTTGGGATTTCGTCCTGTTCTGCCGGCACGGAACTGCAGGAACAGGGAGAGGCAGCGCTGCAACGGTCATGCGTATCAACACTATCCGTCCCGCAGGAACCGGCGGATTGGGAGCTGCAGCAGTCATACCTGTCTCCGCTGCCTGTTTCCCGGGAACCGGGGGTTTTTGTACTGCAACGCCCAGCTAATCCAGAATTGTCGTTACAACAGGAACCGGGGATTGCAATGCTGCAACATTCACCTGGAACAAAACGGGAGAGATCCTCCGGACCAGATTCCTTTGCACCAGGACAGCATACCGGTTTTTGGGGCTTTCCGGGATTCTTCAACGGGTCGCCTCCATCATGTCCTTCATCATGGGGGTGAGCGCCTCCTGCACCATACCCATGAGCCGGCCGGTATTGATGAGTGAGATGCAGCAGACTTCGCCATCTTTCTCCCAGCTGATCAGGGCAAGCTTTCCGCCGGGCTGTATCCCTGCCCGCTCCCGAATGTCCTTTGGCAGGACCATCTGGCCCCGTTCATCGACCGTAAGGATGGCCTCAACCCTGCAGGCCGGGGAGCAGCAGGATACGTTCTCTTTCTCTTCTGAAATCTTCATGGTAGGGTAATGTGGCAGGATGCTATTTATATTTATCAGAATTGTCAGAATTATCTGAAAATTCTAATTAGAGTACGGGCATTCCTGCCCTAAAGGATGGTCAATCCGCCGTAACCAGTCTTAGGCCGAGAATCCCGGCAACAATCAGGAACAGGCAGACCATCCTTGCGGCATCCCGCGACTCCGAAAAGAGTGCTATCCCGACGAGGACGGTCCCGATAGCCCCGATTCCGGTCCAGACGGCATAGGCAGTTCCAAGCGGCAGATCTTTTAATGACCGGGAGAGGAAATAGAAACTCCCTGCCATCAGCCCGATTGTTACGGCTGAAGGGAGGAGCCTGGTAAATCCCTCTGAATACTTGAGCCCCACTGCCCAGCCGGTCTCCATGATCCCTGCGATCACGAGGGTAACCCATGCTGTCATCGTCATAATCATGGATTAGGTGGGTGGTGGATCATAAAAAATCCCTGTTCCGCCATCCTCGTCAGTTTTAATGTAGTGAGATGCCAAAGGTATGTTCTGCCCGATCATGACAGGAGAGGCAGGAACCGGAGAGAAAGAATACGATGCCATCCAGCGATTTTTTATCCGCCCATTCTTCCTCTCATGTACCATCGGCATCCCCTTCTGTATATTCAAGATGCTCTTCGGTGTGACCGCTTTCAGGACAGGGACTCCGGGATTTTTTGCACTCGGCTGGGTCGTCATAGTGTGGGCGTGTTGTGATCTCGCGATGAATACCGGCCGTTCGGTCTTTGACCTTGCGGGGCGTGCAGCTCCGTTCGAATACTGCACCATCGCACAGGTAGGGAGGCTGGTGCACCGGCCGCTGGTCTTTTTGGCCACCGATACCCTTCTCTCCTTTATTATCATCTGCCTGATGCTCTGGTCGGGATGGATCACACTCCTTTCACCCGGAGAATTATATCTCTGGTACGGTGCCACGACGCTAAATCTGATCAGTCTCTCCCTTGTCTCTGTCTATAACGAGATCAGGAAAGCTTGAAAAAGAGGGTATCAGGGTTGCGAGGCAGTATACTCTGCCTCCATCAGTTTTGCCGCGTTCCGCAGCCCGAATCCATCGATCAGTGAAAGAACGGCCCCGAGCAGGGTAAGAACCGCAAGGAGGAAAATGAGCAGTTCCAGGAGATTCAGCGGGTTCACAAAGGCAAGTATCCCGAGCACAAGCGAACCAATCCCCATTCCAATGGTGATCCACACCCCCTGGGGAATCGCGGTCTTCTCCCGCATCACTCTTCTGAGGGATACGTAAGCGGTGGAAAGGAACCAGAGCGCCAGAACGGCCAGTAACAGGACCACGAAAAGGGGCCAGAACACGAACATCAGGAGCCCGGCGCAGATCACGACAATCCCGAGCACAAGGTCCTTCCTCGAATACTCCTTCCGTGCTCTCTGGCGAAATCCGGCAATGATCAGGATGACTCCGAAGGCACATAGGAACAGCGGGACCAGTATGGCATAAAAGATACCGGGATACCCGATGGCAAAAAGGAGCAGGATCGCCCCTGCGAGGACGAGTCCCGCTCCGGTTGCTATACGCATCCTCCATGTCAGGCTCTGGTCAGCAAGACGGATGGAATAATCGGCCGATTTTGCATCCTTTGC
Source organism: Methanoregulaceae archaeon (assembly GCA_028679275.1). Taxonomy (GTDB): domain Archaea; phylum Halobacteriota; class Methanomicrobia; order Methanomicrobiales; family Methanospirillaceae; genus UBA9949. The sequence goes on along the minus strand of JAJRBV010000125.1, from coordinate 1,629 downwards.
CCTGACAACAAGGGTACCCATAGTGTCGTAGAGCATCAGCACGAGAGGAGCATCATCGACAAGGTGCATAAGGGGATTTTTTTCAGGATCATACCGGTCCATATGGACCCGGTAGTCCAGCTCGGTCTCATGGGCATGGTACTGCCCCTTCCGGTAGGAAGCGATGGTGTCGGGGCTTGGAACATTCAGTGCTGAGCTCTTCCATTCCTCCCCGAGCGGCTCGGTAACGTCATCCCGGGGAACTATCACCTCCCAGATACCCTGGTGCAGGGGATCCAGGAAATCGTCGAGTTTCGCCAATGTGCCACAACCTCTAAGGAACAGTGAGGGCATCCTATTTACTCATGGTGGTGAGGAGCCCGTCAGGGATTTCACCGGGATTTCGACCAAATAATGACAGATCAGGAAGATCATCAGCGATCTCTTGTCAGCAGGATCTCTGAACCTGACGACCGGTAAAGACCCGGCCACTCTCGCTAACCCGGTCATCCGATACTTCGAATACCTCCCGCGACAAGCATGATATACTATGGAGCATCACCCGGTGATCATTATCGGCGGGGGACCTGCCGGACTGTTCTGCACCGCTGAGGCATCAAAGGCAGGAAAGCGGGTACTGCTCCTTGAGAAGATGCCGTCATGCGGAAGAAAACTCCTTGTCACGGGATCCGGGCAGTGCAATCTCACCCATGACGGAGACATCACTGATTTCTTCACCAGATACGGGGATCATGGCAGGTTCCTTCGGCCTTCGCTCCGGGAGTTTACGAACCATGACCTGGTGGAATGGTTCACCGGCCAGGGTCTTTCCCTCTCACCAGACGAATCCGGGAAGGTTTTTCCGGTAAGCCGGAGGGCATCCGATGTCCTTTCAGTGCTGCTTGAAGCATGCGGGGATTCAGGGGCCCTCATCCGGGGCAGCGAGGCGGTGCGGGAAGTCAGGGTATCTGCCGGAGGTTTTCTCATACGGTCCGAAAAGGCGGACTATGGATCGGAAGCCCTCGTGATCGCTACCGGAGGTGCTTCATATCCCGCAACGGGGTCCACCGGGGATGGTTATTCCCTCGCCTGCGCTCTCGGCCATCGGATCGTCCCAACAACCCCGGCCCTTGTCCCGATACGGGTCAGGGAGTACCCGTTTTCTGACCTTGCCGGGATCTCGTTTGAAGGGCTGGCGTTCTCCCTCTACCGGGACGGAAAAAAAATCCGTGATGCCGAGGGCGACCTCCTTTTTACCCATACAGGATTATCGGGCCCGGGAATGCTCCACCTCTCCCGGTACATCCTCCCCGGTGATCTCCTTACCATCTCTTTTCTGCCAGGCATGAGGCACGAAGTGCTGAAAAAGGACCTTGTCTGCAGGATAGCAGCATCCGGAATAAAGCAGGTGAAGAGTATCCTCTCCGGCTATTCTCTCCCTGCCCGGTTCATTACCCGCATTCTTGAACTGACTGGCATCCCCCCCGATCTCACGGGAGCACATCTCTCGAAAAGGGACAGGGATGAACTGGTCCGGCTGATCTCTGCATTCCCCCTCCGGATCCTTTCCCCTGGCGGATGGGATGAAGCAATGGTGACACGGGGCGGGGTCTCCCTTGAAGAGGTCAATCCAAAAACCATGGAGTCCGT
>JAJRBV010000186.1 GCA_028679275.1 Methanoregulaceae archaeon | reverse complement strand
CAATACCACCGTCATAATGGGAAGTGTCGATCGTCAGCATTACGGCCTCGCATCCTCGCTACTCGCAACGATGAGGAACACAGGGATGATGCTCTCCATGGGTATCGTGATGATCTTTTTTGCCCTGCTGCTTGGAAACGCACCGGTAACCCCGGAGGTATCTGCCGGTTTCCTCGCAAGTATGCACCAGGTCTTCCTTGTTTTTTTCGTTATGACAATCGTCGGAGCAATCGTCTCCCTTGATCGCAGGTTCAGTCTGCCGGCATTCCTGAGGGGAAGGGCTGAATAATACCCGGGTGAGATCCCGATGATGACAGAGCTAAAAAATTCAACCCGGACACACAGGAAAGAATGAAAGGGGGCTACAGCCACCCTTTTTCTTTCCAGTAGGCATATTCGTGGACCCAGATATCCTTTTTAAAAAGGACGAGGGCCCGCATTCGTTCCTTCATCTCGGAATGCATCAGATCCTGATCCGGATATCGTATCCCGGACCTGATTGCATTTACGAGAAAGCCTCCCAGATCATTTGCCTTCTTCTCGGCGGAACTAAGCGCTGATGGATCTGAATCGGGTATTACATCAACGCCCCCGACCGTTGTTGCCCCAAGAATCCGGAGGATACTGTTCTGGTACTCAACCACTTCCTTCGCAAATGAACCCCCTGCCGTCGATACCGAACACCCGTACTTCCCCTCAAACTTCTGGCAGTGAATGGCATCTGCCATGCGGTCAAGGACCCGTTTCATCTGGGCGGTTACTGAATTGATGTATACCGGTGAGCCAAAGACAATTCCGTCCGCTTCTATCATCTGGTCAAAGAGGAAGGAAAAGTCGTCTTCATGGATACACTCTCCTGACTCATAGCATACCCCGCACCCGATGCAGAACTCAATGTCGAGGCCACAAATATCTACCACTTCATATGATGCTCCCGCATCACCTGCTCCCCTCATCACAGCATTAACAAGCCGGAGAGTACGGCTCTGTTCCCCTCTCGGACTTCCACAGATACCAAGCACTTTCACCATATGTCCACAGGAGACAGTTTGGAGAGAGCCCCTATAATGATACGTTCCTTCCAATCCGTTTCTGGCAGCAGGGGTCCACAACACATTTCCTTCAGGAACTCCAATAATTCCCTGGCCATGTTCCCATGACATTCTGGCTGTTCATCGGTATCGTTGCTGCCTGTCTCACAATGCTTGGTTTTATTCCCCAGATTATCAGGATGTACAGGACTAAATCGGTCGCTGATATCAGTGTTGTTACCCTGTTGCAGTTTACTCTGGGGGTAACCCTCTGGGCAGCCTATGGCTGTTCGATACGTGACCCGGTAGTTATCGGTGCCAATATTGTCAGTCTTGCGACTCTTGTCGTTGCACTGGGGCTGTATTTCCATTACCAGAGAGTGCATCCTCCATCTGGATTATCTCCTGCATAGGGATGATGCCCGGAAATTCCTTCAGTGAACCGGTGACGGGTCTCATTGCCATGCAGATCGCCTGATGGAGAAGGTTCCATGACAACACCCCCCTTTGATACACCCGCGGAACCTCCGGATATCTGGTACAGGATTCTCTCTCATTCTGTGGCAGCACCGAGCCCGCTGAATACCCAGCCATGGTCGGTATTGATCAGGGGCCCTCAATCCCTTGACCTCTTCCTGGATACGAACCGTTTTATTCCCCGGATTGATCCCACGTTACGGCAGGCAATCATCTCATCCGGTGCATTCATCGAGAACCTGGACATTGCTGCCCGCGAGGCAGGATACAGGGCGGAAATTTCCCTTTTCCCTTCCGGCCTGCCGGGTGGCTCCCTTCATCCTGACCACCCGGTCGCAAGGATCGAACTTTCCTGCGATGAAACCTTGGTTCCTGATCCTCTCTTCCCCTTCCTCACTGCACGGTATACCAACAGGAGGATCTACACTGCACAGGAGATTCTGGCGGAGACCTTTTCTGCCCTTGCCTGTTCATTTGACCAGCAGTTCACCTCATTCGGATTCTCTGCCGAACCCCCGTTCAGGAAAGAACTCGCAGGGTATCTGAGGGAGGCCACGGAGATCGAACTCTCTGATCCCGATCGCACTGCAGAACTCCTTTCCTATATCCGCTTACATCACAAGACCGGCAAGGGACGGCAGGACGGGTATGGCAGCGGCGAGCTTGGTCTCAGCGGTGTCACAGGGTGGCTGTCACGAATCCGTCTCCGGATGTGCCCGGCAGGATCAAAAACCCGTTGCGCCAGGGCACTCCTTATCAGGCTGACACAAAAGCAGGCAGACTCTGCCGCGGCATTCGGCTGGATCGTTACAAAGGGTAATTTCAGGCATGATCAGGTCAGGGCCGGACGGGCGTATCAGCGGGTGCACCTCACTGCCGCCTCCCTCGGCCTCTCCCTGCATTCCATGACCCCGATCCTTGAGCTGTATCCGGGCATGGAAGAACCAGGTCAGAAGTTCCGGGACCTTATCGGCATACCTGACACCCATACCGTCCAGATGTTGTTCAGGCTTGGTTATTCGGTCCCCGGCTCTCCCTCAAAAAGGAGACCGGTAGAGGACCTTCTGCAGGCACCCCGTGAGTTCAACAAGGGCAGCGGAGCTTACCCCCCAGCAGCAACGAGCTGAATTCCCACGGCTACAAGGTAGAGGGCGATACCGCACAGCGACAGAGGAATGGTGTAGTGCCGGATCATACCCGAAAGATCCTCCCCGGTAGCCCTGCTTATGATCCAGAAGTAGGGGTCCGTCACAAATGAGAAGAGGAAACAACCGGCCGCGACCATGAGGACAAGGGCAGCGGGATGAATCGCTGCAGCAACCGGAGTTCCTGCAAGGATCCCGGCTGCCAGTACCGCGGTCACGACCCTTGAACCCTGGGCCGTCTGGATCAGGGAGGCCAGTACGAAAGGTACCAGGAGCGCCGGTACAATCCCGGTGATCTGCCCTGATGCAGTTTCAGAAAATCCGCTTGCAAGGATCACTCCTGCAAGCGCCCCTGCGCCGCATATATCAAATATGATAATCCCGGCATGGTGTGTGCCCCGCTTTAATCCTCCGGCCCGTGCGCCAGGAGCGGCCAGGGCCAGAGCAGTCACAGCACCCGCCAGCATGATCACCTGGATGAGTGCTCCGGGGGACAGGCCGATTGCGAGCCCGAGAGGAATAGCGAGAAGAATCGCAATAAAAGGAGCGTACGGGCGGAGATTCCGCTTCACCCCGGGCATTCGGTTATCCGGAGGTTCATTGCAACCACCCGTTGCATCTCCGGATTTTTTTCCACATCCGGACCACATCCGGTAAACGATTAAAAAAACGGCAAGAAGGGAGAGGGAGAGAGGTATGGCAAGTGCATCATACCATAGTGGAGAGAGATCGGGAGCGAGGGACTGGAGAAGGGGGATAACCGCGGGGGCAGGGTACACGAGCCCGAATGAGATCAGGCTTCCTACGGCTGCACAATACAGGAGCATCCGTCTCCTGTATTCATCATTCCCGAATCCTTTGATGACCGGAGTGAGGATGATAAAAGCGGTCACACTGCAGGCGACCGGAAGCGCCAGCAGGTAACCGGAGAGCCCTGATATTGTAAACGGGTTGCCGGAATATCTTCTGCCATCTTCCACGATCCGCTCAATATACCCCTGCTCTTCAAGGGTTGATGCGATGATAGCCCCCGAGAGAATAATAAGGGCGAACAGGGCAAAGATCCGCCCAATGCCTGAAGTAATCACAGTAATCAGCTGGTCGGGAGGCATGCCCGTGAGAATTCCAAGAAAGAGAGCTCCCCCGATTAAATTGAAAATCGGCGGGATCCTGAATCGTATCCCAAGAAATGAGATAAGAATAAGGGTCAGGCCAAATGCAGGGAGCGGATCCATCTGATACACTCAGGGATTCCTTAGTAATAAATACAGATCTCTCCGGCAATCATCATTCAGGCCGTTTCCCGGGACAAAGCAAATAAGGGCAGGGACGATGATTGTCTCGTAATGAAGGCCGGGGAAGATAAAATCCTGCAGAGAAAAGAGATTAAAACACCTGACCGGACCTATATCCTGCTCATCACGGAACGATACCTCGGGGCACACTATCCGGGTATGACCATCTACACCCTGCGCATCGTTTCGGAAGAGAACGTCATCGCTCTCTTCAGGACAAACACCTATGAATATCCCCCTTCGTCCCCGATCAGTGCCCTTGGAGTCCTGGAAGCAAAATCGGATGAATGGACGCGCGAACTTCTGTCAGATCCTTCTGAATTTCAGATATGGCATGAGAGCCGGGAGATCAGATCATTTGCTGTTTCCAGTACTCCCGAAGTCCTGATCCTGCAGGGAAGCCCGAGACCGGCCGGGAACTGCAGTGTGACAGCAGGATGGGCACGAGCTTTGGCAGAACGTGCCGGCAGAACGGCCGGGGTGGTATACCTCGATGACCTGACGATACGGGCTTGCATCGGCTGCTACCAGTGCTATAATACAGGAACCTGTATTTTTAACGATGATATGGCCGGTATCATCCGGGCAATCTCCGGTGCCCGGGTCGTCATTATCTGTAGTCCCGTTTATACCAACACCGTTCCCGGAAGCCTCAAGATCGTATTCGATCGATGCCAGGCGTACCATGCCTGGCAGGTTCTCAATGGTCATTCCCCTGGCAAGAAAGGGCTGCTTATCTCAGTGGCCGGGAGGAAAGGAAAAAAGAATTTCACCTGCGTCACCAGGGTTGTCGATGCATTTATGGAAAATATCCATATCAGACCCTCAGGGTCGGTTCTCATCGATGACCTCGACCGGATAAAGGACATAAGAAACGTAACCGGAGCAGAGCAGAAGATTAACAAAGCGGTGGAAAATGTGCTTGAATAACCATTTAATGCGAAATTTTGATCATTTTCCCGGATTTTCCACTTCCCTGTCCCAACGGGAAATTCCTATCCTTCCCCATCCGGCCCGGGTTCAATCGGGCACTCGGAAAGGATATCCTAATCCCGACTGACACAGATATATATGATGCATGGAGCAGGAGGCAGTCCGGGCACTCAACAGAGATATTGTCACGTGTACCCGGTGCAGGCTGTCCCGGGACAGGATCAATGCGGTTCCGGGAGAAGGCCCCGTACCGTCCGGACTGCTTTTCATTGGGGAAGCACCGGGCAGAAATGAGGATCTCACGGGAAGACCGTTCGTAGGCCGTGCCGGTGCGGTTCTCGAAGAACTCCTCTCTTCCATCGGCCTTGAACGGTGCAGTGTTTTTATCACAAGCATCATAAAATGCAGGCCTCCCGGAAACAGGATTCCCCGGAAGGATGAAATTGCTGCCTGTGCAGGGTATCTTGGCCGGCAGATCGACCTTCTCTCCCCTGAAATTATTGTCCCGATGGGACGTCTCGCTTCAGAACAGGTCTTCTCCCACTTTGGGATCCCCCATGGATCTCTCGGCAGTATCCATGGAACGGTATTCCACTCATCAACTCCCCACAGGCAGATCGTAATAATCCCCGTGTATCATCCTGCCGCAGTGACCCATAATCCACTCCTCAAAGGTGCTGTTTTCGAGGATTTCAGAGTCATTGGGAAACAGCTTCAGAAAAAGGAGAGATCTGGCAGGAATAATCCGGGATCGGAAGATTAGTCAATCGGGAGTGACGGCAGACCGGGACGCCTGCGCATGCATTCCGATGAGTTCCCTTCAGGACCTGATCATCTGTTCGATATCAACAGACCGGACAATGCCCACCCCGATCGCTTCCATATCACCGCAATTGGCTTGATGAATAGCCTGGTTCTTTGCCGCAACGGCATCTTTTACAAGAATTACCCGGTAGTTGAGGGCACAGGCATCAAAAACCGTCGTGCGGATACAGTTAGGAGTCTGGATTCCGGTGACAAAGACCGTGTCAACCCCAAGTGTCCGGAGCAGAAGGTCGAGATCGGTATGCATGAATGCGCTCATCCTGGTTTTCCTGATGATATATTCACCTTCGCGTGGTTCGAGCTCGCTGATAATCCCTGCTCCCTTCGTCCCTTCCACGGCAAATGGCGACGTTCTGAAGAGATCTTTTCGGAAAATCTCGACATCGGAACCATCCCTGCGATGTACACGGAGTACATGGAAGACCGGGAGCCGGTTTCTTCTGAAGCTCTCCAGGACTGACTGGATCTTTCCTGTTATCAGGCCCGCATCTCCTACCTTGAGGGGAGCGCCTTCCCGGACAAAATCATTCTGCATATCGATAATAAGGAGTGCGGGTTTTCTCATGGTTCATACGCCTCAGTATACGTGGAGTTAAGACAGGAAAAAAGGTCTGCCGGCCCGGTGAGATCGCGCAGGAGTGACATGAACCCAGAATAATAAATCCGGTTTGTTTTTCCTTTCTCGCCGCGCTCCCCCTAATCAGGCAGCACAGAAGGTACACCCGGTCTGTTCGATATTATTCACAGATATGTCTCCAGATATACCGGTTGTCACTCCTTTTAAGCGCTTTGCAGCGCCCGAAATACGTCTCCCCCCACACCCATGGCTGGTAACTCCGGCACATCTCCGGTTTTACCGCATGAATGCCACAGATATAACGGTCTTTTTCAATCCGTTTTAAAAACGGGCAGACTGTGGGATACTCGCCTGTATCAGGATTTCTCATCTCGATCATGATGACTGATCCGAGATCATCCGGTGTCAGATCAGCACAGTTTACAAAGAGCCCATCGCTCCTTGCAGCAGAAAAATACCGGAGAATATCCTTCCTGCCCTGTTCAATCCAGAAATAGAGATTCATGACGGTCGGGGTGATCGAATTCCCAAAAATCCTGCAGCAGAGCCCGCACTGTTCACAATCGTCCATATCGATGTCGGGTTCCTCTCCTTTATCGGTCATTTTTTATTTTCATTCTTTTCCAAGGACGTTACTCCTATGAAATAACCTGGTATGCCATACACGGTGTCCGGTTAGGGACCTGATCCAGGTACCTCATTTCGGCTTATAGTACCCCCACTTTTCAAGTGCACGGGCAAGTTCCCGTGATTCCGATGCCTTTTCCTGGAGAGTCAGCCCTTCGTTCCATGCCTCAATCGCCTGCATGGTAGCCTGCGCCCCTGCCCTGGTACCATCGGGATGACCGTGTATCCCTCCGCTGACCAGTAAAACGAGGTCTGTCCCATAGATGTCGAGAACCTCAGGGACAAGCCCGGGATGAAGCCCGCCTGAAGAGACCGGAAATGCACTCTTGATGCTCCCCCAGTCCTGTTCAAGAAGAATTCGACCGGAGGCTTTTGTAAGGGAATTCCGGAGGACATCCGCAAGAAGTCTCACTTCCTTTTTCGTGCCGGTGAGTTTCCCGACGGCAGTCCCGGTATGGATCTGGCTCACCCCGATAAGGCGCATCAGCTTTGCAAGGAACTGCATAGAGATGCCATGCTTTGGATTTCGATCGAATGCTGCATGCATCGCCCGGTGAGCATGAATTGCGAGTCCGAGGTCTGAACAGTAATCCCTGAGCGAGGAGACAGCAGAAGTGCCTGCAACAACGACATCGATCATTGCATAATTCCAACAAAGTTCGGCGAGAAAAGAAGCCCTTTTTTCCATGGTGAGGGTATCGGCAGTAATATTGATAAACGCGGATTTATTTTCTCCTGTGATTTGCTCGGCTTTGTCCCTCATTTTTGCAAGGAGCCGGGCCCGGTCCTCGAACCTGTTGAATGATGTCGATGTCAGGTTCTCATCATCCTTGACAAAATCAAATCCCCCCATCCAGGTCTCAAATCCGATATCAGCATGTTCCGCTGCAGAAAATCCCACCTTCGGTTTTGGGACCGCCCCCGTAAGAGGGCGCCCGTGGATCTTCATCATATCCCGGATTCCTTCCATTCCGAAATGTGGACCTTTGAATTGCTCGAGATAAGCCCGGGGAAGGGATACATCGATCAGCCTGAGGGTTTTCAACGCTTTCATTCCGAATATGTTCCCGGCAATTCCGCTCAGCAGCTGGGAGGCATTTCCCTCCTCCCATAAAGCAAGCGGGTAGGCGATCTGCACATAGGAACCCTCCATTTCAAACGCTGTTGCCTGCAGCTCTTTCATTCGCGGGGGGAGAGAGAAGAGCGTTGTCCAGGTTCCGGTCGAGCTCTCAGATGCAATCCTCCCTGCCGCCTCCTCCCTGCTGATACCTGTTGCCGGTT
>JAJRBV010000164.1 GCA_028679275.1 Methanoregulaceae archaeon | reverse complement strand
TAGTGCCATGCTCTGTTCTCTCTCCATCAACAGCAATAAGGATTGGTTCCCTCCTGCAGGGTGACTTCTTTTCCAGTTATTTCAGTATATACTCCCGCCTGCTTGGTCTGACCATCGACATACGTGGATACCGTTCACGCGCCCGGACCAGGCTCCGGGAGCGCACGTTCGGCATCGCGGACAGGGTGGCTATCCCGCTGATGGCTGCCGGAGGCGTCCTCTTCACTTACGCGTTCTTCACCTTTCCTCTCTCTTAGGAAAGCTCAAAGACAGTGGGGGGAAAATCATTCACCCATGCCCACCTGTGCTGACTGTTTCCTATACACCACGAAGAGCGAAAAGGAAGGGGAATGCACCATCAACGGTACCGTTCCGGCAGACCGCGATGCTGAACGCTGCCCGTCCCGCACATTCCGGAAGAAACTATGAACAAGGCCCCTCTCCGGCTATCAGGGCCCGGCAGGACTTTAAACACCCACACCCAAAATATGGTAAATACAATCGAGGAACTGATATGAATACCACATCTATATATTCTGCACTTGTGATTTCCGCCCTGCTCGCCCTTGCAGTATTTGCTGCCCCTGTAGCCGCAACAGGTGCCTCGTTCAACCAGCTGAACTCATTCTCCCGCCTGAACGGGATCTCTTCAGGAGCGGGAACTGGTCCGGTTATTCCCTCCTCTTCAGGACTCCCGGCAGATATCCTTCCGGTAGATCCCCTGACCTCACGGACGTTCTCATCAACAGCCCACAACCTGGGACCTTTCACGATCCAGCCGTACGTGCCCAACCAGACCGCAGCGGAGTTTTCCAGTAAAAGCCAGTCTTCCAGTTGGTTTTCAGGTTACAGCTGGAACGATCTCTTCGGACCGCGCCTCTGTGGCTGTGGTGGCTGTTAGATCAAAACCAGTCCTTTTTTATCGCAAGCTTACCGGTGCTCGTCATTGAAGCGATAATCAGCTATACAGCAATCGGGCCTTTTTATAAAAAAAATATTTGATTCAGGTTTGTTTTATTGATCGGGCAGGAAATTTGCAATTTTTTTAGGGGCATGCGGGCATCGATCCACTTTCACCCCACGTGCTCTTCACTCTTATGGACCCTGAAAGGTGTGGTGTACCTGCAATGGAATTTGACCTGCACCCGACGGTCTCTCTGCACACCGGAACATTTGCGGCTCTCGTTGCACCCGAGGATCTCGTGCTCGCAGGTCTCAATGACAACCCGGTTCTCCGGAGGTTCCTCTTCCTCTTCGTGAGCGGAAACTATTCACGGCTCCTTTCCGGGATCAACCGCAGGTCGGTCAGTATAGAGATACGGAGGGCATTCACTGCTTTTCAGCTCCTCACCATTCTCCACGAATCCTACCATACGATCATCTTTGTCGAACACGACCCCGGGCTGTACGAAGGGTCCGGGAGGGAGGTCATACCGCAGGTGGCGCACGCACTGAAGGCGGCAGCGCAGAACGCTGCAGTCGTACTGTATACCCCGGCCCCCGACCCGGCCTTCTCGCTCGTAGCAGATCGGGCAGATCGTTTCTTCTCCCTCTCGCAGCCGTTGTTTCCGGCCCTGAAGCGGCCACGGTGTGGCGGACCAGTGAGGCACCTTTCCGGGCTCCCGCATGACCAGACCACTCTGGAGAGTTTCTGATGGGACGGAGTTTTGAGAGCGTTCGCATGGGAATAAAAGAGATCACAGGGCGCTGGGAACGGGTTGCCCGTGCGCTCCCCGGCACTGACGGGGAGGCAGCACTCATGGTTATCGAGCTGGCCAGGCGGCATGCAAGCGAGAGTTTCTATGCATTTGACGATCCTCTCGAGGCTGTACTCTTCTCTGTCTTCATCGAGATCCTGAAAATCCGGGAGGGGCGGTATGTGGATCACTGACACCTGCTACCGGGATGCAGTGGAGATCTGGGAGCTGAGCCCCGGGGGGATCACCAGGCACAGGACGGTTCCCTGCACCCCTTCATTTTACCTTCACCTCGATGACCCGGCCGTCCACTGGGAGCTCCTCGAGGCCCTGGAGTCAGACTACGGGGCAGAGGAATGCACGTTCCGGACGGTTCATGGCGATTGCGAAGGGTATTATGTCCCGGCAGGGCGGGAGGTTGCGATGGCCATCGAGCGGCAGACCGGTTTTCATGCGGATCTTTACAATGTTGACCTGCGACCCGACCACCGGCACCTGGCCGGGGAGGGGCGCGTACCCTGCTGCAACGAAGAAGCAGAGTCCAGGTTCTCCCCGGAGCTCCCATCATTCCCGTTCAGGACTATCGATGTGCAGATCAGGGGTATCCCTTTTTCGAAGGATCCTGTCCGCTCCATTGATGTGGTGCATGAACGGCATGAACATCTCATCGGTGGGGAAACGGCCGTTCTTGCCGACCTTGCTGGGCTCATCACAGCCATCGATCCCCATGTCGTCCTCTTCCCCCACTCTGACCTCTGGCTGCCCCGCATCCTCTCTTCAGCAGGAGAGCGGGGGATCGTGCTACCGTTCAGCAGGAGCGGCAGGTACCGGAAGCTTGCAGAGAAATCGTACTGGAGCTATGGCAGGACCGAGTACCGGGCAGGTTCCCTTATTCCCGATGGGCGGATCCTTATCGACACCACCCAGAGCTTCCACTACCGTGAGAGCGGCCTTGCCGGCATCATCCTGGGGGCCCGTCTCACGGGGCTTGCACCGAACCTCACCGCCCGTTTCACTTCGGGAACACTGATATCAGCGTACGAGGTCTATGAGGCACTGCGGATGGGTATTGCTGTTCCCTTTCGCAAAAGCGATCCCGAGGCTGTGCGCCGTTTCTGTGACCTGAAGGCAGCCGATCGCGGGGGGATGATGTTCCAGCCGGTGCCCGGGCTCTATGATGAGGTGTCTGAGATTGACTTCACCTCGCTCTACCCCTCTATCATCGTTTTGTATAATCTCTCGCCCGAGACCCTCGCCCAGCCTGGCAGGAAGGGGTTCCTGCCCCTGGTGCTCGAGCCCCTGCTTGCACTCCGGAAAGAGATCAAGGTGCGGAAAGTGTCCGATCCTTCCTATGCCGGTATTGATTCGATCCTGAAATGGATGCTTGTGACCTGTTTCGGGTATACCGGGTATAAAAATGCAAAGTTCGGGCAGATTGAAGTGCATGAGAAGATCACCGGGCATGCCCGTAACATCCTGCTCACAGCCAAGGAATGTGCAGAGGAGATGGGGTTTGACGTCCTGCATGGCATCGTGGACTGCCTCTGGGTGAGGGGAGGACCAGCCGCTGCGCTGGAGGCTTGGATCGAGGAGAAGACCGGCCTTCATACAACGCTCGATTTTTACGACTGGATCGTCTTTCTCCCCATGCCGGACGGGTTTGGCGCCTACAACCGCTACTACGGGCGTCTCAGCACAGGTGAGATCAAGGTCCGCGGAATCATGGCACGGCGGGGCGATACCCCTCCCTACATCAGGACGATGCAGGAGTCGATTCTTTCGGTGATGAGCAAGGCAGGTTCCCGTACGGAGCTGAAGGGACTTGAAGAGCGGGCCCGAAGGATATACCGGGAGGCAGAATCCGGACTCGCTGATGCCCCCCCTTCATCCCTGGCCATCCGCAGACAGGTAAGCCGCCTCACCTACTCGCATAGCTGCCCCGAAGCATCGGCCGTTGCGGCATGCAGAGATGCCGGAATCGGAGTTGAGCCCGGTATGGAGATAGGGTACGTGGTGACCGATGCCCGGACCTGGTCCGTGGAGCTGGACTGGGTTGCGAGGCGCTTTGACCGCGGGTACTACATGAGGCTGCTCTGGAAAGCCTGGGAAGAGATCGCCTTTGCCTTCGGGCAGGTGCGGGAGTGACTCTTCCAGAGACTGAAGTGGCCCGGGTCGGCTTTCCGGATTAAAATAACCGGAAATGGCGGGAAAGCCCCGTGCAGCAGGGTCCTCTCAAATTCTACAGGCCCCGCCTCTACCCCTCGCTCCCGGGGATCAGCCCCATGAAAAGGAGGAGACACGGTTTCCTGCCCCATCGATGAGATTTACGGTATCACCATCATTGTTGAGAACAGGGACAGGGGAATCCATGGAGAGCAAACCAGGAGAGGATGTCCCGTTCCCGGTACAGAGTTTCAGGGTTTTCCCTGATGGAAGGCTGACTGCGGGGAGAATGTAGACAAATCCGTCAGAATCCCTGATCTGCCATCCCGTGAGGTCGGCCGTTGCATTGCCTCTGTTGCGGATCGTGATGTACTCATCGTTCAGGTTCTCCCTGTCATCGCCAGCAGCATCATAATGGACGGCTGAAATCACTATCTCCCCGGATATACCCTGAACCGGTTCCCGGCCGCTCCAGATACCCGTGCGGGTGTTACTGGCCTCCTTCTGGACTGCGAGATAGTGATCTTTCCGGGAGAATGTCTCCTGCGTGTAGACGCGGGCGAGTCCCTTCCGGATCAGATCTTCACCGTGATCGGTGCCGTCCGGAGCGATGATGGTGGCGAGCATCCGCCCATATACATCCCGGATGCCTGCGTCACGGTCGTATAGAATCGTGACCTCCTGCCCGTTGAGCTTTTCCTGCGTATATGATGCGGCTTCTTCTCCCCAGAGGGAGAGGAGCTCCTGATCCGCGACCTCATTGAATTTACCGGGATCATTCCTTTCAGGGGTAATTTCCGGGGCGTCGATACCAAGAATGCGCAGGGTTTCTCTCCTCCCGTCCGGGAAGGAGAGGTGCAGGGTATCGCCATCGATGGTTTCGACAACCGTAGCCCTGAC
>JAJRBV010000181.1 GCA_028679275.1 Methanoregulaceae archaeon | reverse complement strand
CATCAAGCTTGCCAAAGACCGGATCGCCCAGGCCGGGAGGGACTCCGGTTGCCGAGAGGCTGATTATACCGCCTACCGAGTCACCCTCTTCCTTTGCCTTCCTGATCTCCTCTTCCATTGCACCGTGGTCTGAGAATCCGTGGATCTCCTCGATCGTCCCGGATATTCCTATCCCGATCCTGGCAAGGTACTTTGCTGCAACGGCACCTGCCGCGACTCTCCCCACCGTCTCGCGACCTGAAGACCTGCCACCTCCCCGGTAATCCCGGAATCCGTATTTCTCCTGGTATGTATAGTCTGCATGGCCGGGTCGGAAGACCGCTTTCAGATTGTCATAATCCGAAGACCGGGCATCCGCGTTTCTTATGATCAGGGCAATCGGCATCCCGGTTGTCTTTCCCTCGAACACACCAGAGAGGATCTCCACGCGATCCGGTTCTGCACGCGGAGAGGTGAACGGGCTGATCCCGGGCCTTCTCCGATCAAGTATCGGCTGGATATCCTCTGCTGAAAGGGGTAACAGGGCCGGGCAGCCGTCAATGACCACCCCGAGTGCAGGGCCATGGCTCTCGCCGAACGTGGTGATGCGAAACGATCTCCCGAAGGTATTCATTCCATCGCGCTCCTCACCAGTTCGAGCGGGGCTGCAATCCCGGTGAAGTGCCGGAACTGGGCGGCAGCCTGCCGGACGAACATCTCGGTCCCGGGAATGGTATTGCACCCGGTGTTCCGGGCGATTCTGAGGAGAGGTGTCTCGGGTGGAGTGTACACGAGATCAAAAACCGTCATCGAGGAACGGAGCTGGTGCTTCTGGAGCGGACTCTTCAGCTCCGGCTCCATGCCGACAGAGGTCGCATTGACCACGACTGTGGGATTGAGCCGGTCGAACGCACCCGGCGGCCCGTACGAGCAGCCGAATCGTTCTCCCAGCACTGCTGCTCGTTCAACCGTACGGTTCAGGATCGTGACCTCCATTCCAAGCGAGAGGAGGGCATAGACGGCTGCGGCAGCAGCCCCGCCGGCACCCAGTATCACTGCCTTTTCCCCGCGATGTTCGGATAGTGGTTCACGGATCCCGATCCAGTCGGTGTTGTACCCAAACTGGCTTGTGCCGGACCACACGACCGTGTTGACTGCCCCTATGTTCTTTGCATGGATTTCGACATCGGTCAGCGATGACAGGATCTCGTGCTTGAAAGGGATCGTCACCGACATTCCCCGGAGGTCAATCTCGTTTGCCAGCCTGAGGATACGCGAGAGTTCCGGATCCTGGAGGCGCAGGTAGTGGCAGGAGAGCCCGTAGTGAAAGAAGAGGCGGTTGAACAATGCGGGGCTCCGGCTCTGCGTGGCCGGGCTGCCTGCTACAGCATACAGACGGGTCCGGGGATCCCACAGATCCTTGTCGGTGAGCACCCGTGCAGTGTGCACCTCATCTTCCGGGATACCTGAGCCGGAGAGGAAACTGACAAGGTTCTGTCGCGCATGCACCGGAACCGTGCCTTCACCAAGGAGTTTCCTGATTACCAGGCAGACCTCGTTCGGGCTTCTTGAGGTCGTATCAATCCAGAAATCAGCAGCGGCAGCGTAGAGAGGTCGGCGCATTGAAAGCAGTTCATGGATCTCATTCCGCAATGGGAGTGAGGTGAGCGGGGGGCGGGTTGAAGCTGCAATCCTCTTTTCTATGGCAGATTCATCCGCTTCCAGAAGGACCATGGTGCTTCCCCGCCGTAAATCTGCAACATTTGCCGGGTCGAGGATCACGCCGCCCCCTGTACCAATCACTGCGTCACCTGCCGGCAGGGAACGGATCACCTCGCGCTCCCTTCTCCTGAATCCTTCCTCGCCCTCACGGCGAAAGATCTCATGCACGGTCATGCCCGCACGTTTCTCGATGATTGCATCAGTGTCAAGGAAAGGCACTGCGGTAAGGAGTGAAAGGAGGCGGCCGGTCTCCGTCTTTCCCGTCCCCCGGAACCCGATTAGGACAACTCTCATAAAAGCCCTTCTTTGTGTAATATTTCCCAGAACTCCGGAAAAGACTTGCTGACACAACCGGCATTTACGACCGTGACCCCTCCTACCGCGAGCCCGAGTACCGCTGCACTCATTGCTGTCCGGTGGTCCCCGGCAGGATCGATCCTGCCTCCGTGCAGTGTTGCCGGCCGGATCCTGATCGACCCGTCCTCTTCTGCTTTAACATCACCCCCAAGAGCCTGGAGGATTTTCAGGATGGCAAGAATCCTGTCGCTCTCCTTATACTTCAGGTGGGAAATCCCGGTAAACCGGGAGGGTGACCGTGCACAGGCTGCCACCATGCAGAGAGTCTGAACCGTGTCAGGAGAGCCTGACAGGTTCATCTCGATTCCTTCGAGGACGCCGTCACTCTCAAGGGTGATGCAGTCGCCCGCGGAAGATATCCGGCACCCCATGGCGGCAAGAGCATGGAGGAACCGCCGGTCCCCCTGGACTGAAGAGGGAGATAGGGAAGAGACCCGTGTCCGCCCTCCGCACACGGCTGCCATGGCAAAAAAATACGATGCCGAGGAGTAATCTCCTTCCACAAGGTACTCCCTTCCCTGGTAGTATCTCCCTGGTTCCACAATAAACCGGTCATACCCCTCCCTTTCCACTGTTACTCCGAAAGCCTTCATGACATCGACAGTCACGTCCAGATAGGACCGGGAGACGGCACCCGGGAGGATTTGCAGATCGATGCCACGTTCTGCAAACGGTGCGGAAAGCAGAAGCGATGAGGCAAACTGGCTGCTGATGGTGCTGTCCACTCTCACGGTTCCCCCGAGAAGTGAGCCATCCACCAGGAAGGGAGGAAACCCGGCAGCCTCGAGGTACTGAATGCCGCCCCCGATGTTATTCAGGGCAGAGACCAGTCCTCCGACCGGTCGTTCCTTCATCCTGGGACTTCCCGTGATGATCACCGGCCCCCTGCAGAGGAGTGCAACGGTTGTAAGCATCCGAAGACTGGTCCCCGAGTCTCCCATGTCAAGGATGGAATAGTCATCACAAGTCGGTTTTCCGCAAATTCCAATAACCGTAATCCTCTCACCACTCCATGCCAGGGGCACTCCCATCTGCCGAAGGGCTGATGCCGTAATAACGGTGTCATCGGAACGGAGCGGGCACTCTATGATACTCTCCCCTTCTCCAAGCCCTGCCGCGATAAGGGCCCTGTGCGTGTAACTCTTTGAAGGGGGAGCAGTAACCCTGATATCGATGGTTCCGGCTTTTTCCAGCGTTATATTCATTCCGGCACCTTCACCTCGGAATAACACCCCAGTTCACGGAACCGCGACTTTTCCCGCAATGCAGCGAGTGCATCCCTGCAGGCCTGTGAATACTCGAGATCGATGAAGAAGAGGTACTCCCCCATCCTTCTTTTTGAAGGCCGGGACTCTATCTTCGTCAGATTGATCCCCCGATCTGCAAAAACTCCCAGTAACTGGTAGAGGAGCCCCGGCCGGTCCTTTTCAGGATCTACGAGGATACTGCATTTGGTGCAGCCGGGATCGCTTCCCCTTTCCCGAGAGATCCGGACAAACCGGGTGGTATTGCCCGGATTGTTCTCGACATTCCCCCGTAGTATCGGCAACTCATAAATGTCCGCCGTCATCCTGGAGACGATTGCTGCAGATCCGGGAGATTTCACGAGTTCCCTGGCGCTCGCCGCATTACTGCTGGTATGGATGACCGGGACCTGCAGTTCGTTGACGATCCTGCTGCACTGTTCATGCGTCTGGGGATGGGCATAGATCACCGTGATGGCATCAACCGGGGTAAACCCGGCCAGGTGGTGATGGACCGGCATGTACAGTTCGGCCGTAATGAATACCTTGTGCTGGAGCAGCCCGTCCAGAGAAGCACCGACCCCTCCTGCCTCACTGTTCTCGATCGGCACAAGCCCGTCACCTCCCCCCTGTTCAACCTGGCAGAAGATCTCATCAATAGTCGGGGCAAGAATGATCCCACCCCTGAATGCCCGTACCGCCAGCTCATGGGAGAACGTTCCTTCCGGACCAAGGACAAAGAGAGTCATCGCCTCACCATCGCATCGATAAGAAAATCGGTCTCTTCTGCAGCTTTTTGACTGTATCCTCCAAAATAGCGTGCATTTTCAAGGAAGATTTCCCGGAATACCCCCGATTCCGGGTCCCCGACCGCCCGCTGGATATACCCGAGCGATTCATGGCATGCGGCAAGGACTGGAGGAATGTAAGGGTTTTCCCTCAACATGTCCCCGTACATGTCAGGATCCTGCGAGAGCAACCTGCCGACAAGCCCCATCTCCATCTGGTAGACCGGGCTCCGGAAAGGTTCGGTTGCTTCAGGACTCATGTCAAGGCGCCGCATCGTCTCGGCAACCGTCAATGTCACAAAATGGGTCAGGCCCTGGACCACTGCCATCATCCGGTCATGCTCTTCAGGGGTGGACAGGGTTATCCGGGCACCTTCCTGCTCAAAAATGGAGAGAAACGATGCGAGGGACTCATCATCTATCCTTGCCGGGGTGGCAATAATGGTCTGCCCGTGAAGGGATGAGACCGTTGGCCCGAACATCGGATGGAGACCAATGACCAGGGCCCGTGATGCCAGCATCGCCTCAACCGGCCCGGTCTTCAGTGACGTGAGATCGCACAGGATCTGGTCCTCGCGGAGTAGTGGAGCAATCCCGCGAATAACCGGGACCGTTTCCCGGATCGGCACCGATATCACGAGAATACTGCAGTCTGCTGCAATGTCACGGCAGCGGGAGGGAGAACGGCGCCCGCAGACCTGAACCTCATACCCGGCCCTGGAAAAGACACGGGAAAAAAGGGTTCCCATCTTTCCCGTCCCACCGATGATTCCTGCTTTCATGCCATCACTTCTCGATAATCCGCTCTTTGACCGCTATCCCGAAGTGCCGGCCGGCCTGCAGGGCCCGTCCCAGTACCCGGTCCCCGGGTGCAAGCGTCACCACGGATACCGGCACCCCGTCTTCCCCGACAAGTCGCACCGTCTCTGCGTTCTGGAGAACAAGGCTCGCTTTCACTTCCCCCGCCTCGGCTTCCACCAGCAGGAGCGGGCGCTGCTCGATTTTGACCCGGCCGACACCGGCCTCCCTGATCATCCCCACATGGGTGGTTGCAAGCACATGGTCTCCCGCCCTGAGGTCGGAAAGATAGGCTGTCTTCCCGCCGGCGACCAGGGTATAGGCATGCACTGCACCGGCATTGACCCGGAACGGGCGGGGATTGACGTAGGGATTTTCCAGCGTCTCGGCCTGTACGAGCAGAAATGCGGAAGAGGTATTTCCTACAAGGATCCCCTCCCCATTCCCGAGCATTGAGACCGTGTCAACGCAGACCCGGTCCCCCATACCGATCGGACGGATTGCCGTGATGGTGAAGGGGACCAGCTCCACGGAGCCTGAACCGCCCTTAACCATGCTCCCAATCTTCCGGATCAGTGCCGGGCCGGCTTCTTTTACGAGCACCCCGCGGACACCCTTTTCTAGTACGGTGAGGGCAACTTCTGCTTCCGTTTCACTCCGGACCACAGCAATGATTCGATCCGAGATGGCAACGAGGTTCTCCAGCGGGATCACCCGCCAGTCCCCGGTCTCAACAACAACGTATCCACGCCGGGCGAGGTCTTCTGCTTCGGCAAGGGATTTTCCCCCCTCGATACGGACCTCGAAAACGTCGGTCCCCCATTTGAGATCCCCGTCTTCAGACGCGACCCGGACCCTTCCCAGTGCCTTGACGGGTGCCGCTGAAGCTGCAACGATTACATCCGCCCCGCTCTCAAGGGCTGTGGTGGCAAGTTCTTTCTTAAAGGGACGGACATCCACCCAGAATTCTTTCATCGGCACCCCGCCAGTGCCTCGTCCGGGTCAACCTCATCGTGAACCACCTTGCAGAGCGCCTCAACAAAGGCACGGGGATCATCCCGCTGGAACGCATTCCTTCCGACGCAGACTCCGGCCCCACCGGCCCGGACCGAATCTCGGATGGCAATAAGGGTCTCAAGGTCACCGGCCTTTTCTCCGCCGGCAATGAAAACCGGGACCGAGCATGCCGCAACAATCGTTCCAAATGAGACCGGATCCCCGGTGTAATTGGTCTTGATGAGATCGGCACCGAGTTCTTCTGCCACCCTGACACAGTGCCCCACGGTCGACGGGGCGTACGGATCCACCCCTTTTCCCCTCGGGTAAATCATTACGAGAAGGGGCATCCCCCAGCGGTTGCATTCCTTGACGACCGTTGCTGCCTCTTCCAGCATCTTGGATTCGTTTGGTGCCCCGAGGTTGATATGGATCGAGACAGCATCGGCTCCAAGAGCTATTGCCTCTTCGACCGTGCAGACGAGAACCTTGTCATTCGGATCAGGATTCAGGGTGGTGCTTCCCGAAAGGTGGACGATCAGGCCGATATCGCGGCCCCGCCTCCGGTGCCCCCTCCGGACAATTCCCTTGTGGAGAACGATTGCATTTGCTCCGCCTTCACTCACTTCAGAAATTGTCCTTGTCATGTCCATCAGTCCCTCGATCTGGCCGAGGGTAAAACCGTGATCCATCGGTACGATCACCGAACGGCCGGTGTTCCGGTTCATGATCCGTTCAATCCGGATCTCTTTTCCAATCATCAGATCATCCTTTCAGAAATTTACATGCTTCATCTGTAGTCTTTCCTTCGTGCACAATGAGACCGGCAGCCCTGACAAACCGGTCCGGGGTCCGGTGCTGGAAGGCATTTCTCCCGATAGATATTCCGGCCGCACCCCCCTGCATCGCCCCTTCGATCAGTTCCATGGTCGAGCGGTCATCGGTCTTGGATCCCCCGGCCACAACGACCGGGACCGGGCATCCCCGCGTCACGGTCCTGAAGCTGTCAGGGTCCCCGGTATAGACCGTTTTTACCATGTCGGCACCAAGTTCTGCCGCCACCCGGGCAGCGAGGGCTACCTGATCAACCTGGTGCTCATTGGTGATCTTGCGTCCTCTCGGGTACATCATTGCAAGGAGGGGCATTCCCCATTCCATGCATTCGATTGCAACACTCCCGAGGTCGGTAAGCATCCGGGCTTCCGAGTCAGCGCCGATATTAATATGGACAGACACAGCATCGGCACCCATCTTGAGGGCATTGCTCACCGAATTGACGAGCACCTTGTCATTCGGATCAGGACCGATAGAGGTGCTTGCCGAAAGGTGGAGGATCAATCCCACGTCCCTGCCGCTCTTCCGATGACCATGCAGGGCAAGCCCTACATGGCCGAGCACGGCATTGGCACCCCCTTCAGCAACACGATCCACGGCCTCGCCGAGATCGATGAGTCCTGCAACCGGCCCGTTCGAGACCCCGTGATCCATGGGGACGATGATTGTTTTCCTGGTGTTTCGATCGATGATTCGTTCCAGACGGATTTCTTTTCCTCTCATAATAAACTCCCTCCCATGCAGCGCATTCCAGGAATGGGCCCATGGAATCAGGCGAAATAACCAAAATAACCAAAATAGGCAGGATAGCCTGAAACAGCCCGGGCTCCCCACTTTTCACCTGGAAAAACCGGTCTGCAGATGCATGGTGCGTGGGCGATGCTAGCGGAAATAAAGACCCTCACGAGCGAAAAAACACTCACGAGCGGAAGAACACTCACCCTGCATTGTGCATGTTAGTTGGTGTCAGGGGGTATATAAATTTGGTGATAAAGCGATAACAGACATAAAATCCGAAAAAATGAATTATTTCTGCACTTTCTTGATCGAGATGACATCGCCAAGCGTGGGTACGACTTTCCCCGGTTTCTTCTTTGCCTCGGACTCGTCGGATACATCAATCAGGCGGATGGAGAGCGCCCGTTCCAGCTTGATCCGGACATCGTCTTCCGGTATCAGGTCACCCTTCTCGATCTTTTTTATGAGGAGTTCTTTTTCCTTGAGGTCCATCGCCAGGTCTTTCTGGGAGAGCCCCCGCTCCATCCGGGCTTTCCGGATCCGCTCTCCATAATCATCCACTATCTCCCCCTCGATCAGGTCAAGGACATCACGCGTCTTCCGCACCGGTGTTGCTACCGTACGCACCACCGGACCCCCCTTCCGGGGCTCGGGCTTCTTCTGCTTCTGCACCTCTGTCCCGTATTTTGCACACTGACCGCAGACATCGAGCTCGGCGCCTTCAATCCTCACGGTCTTTGGCGGCCCATGTATCGTGGCGCCACACAATTCGCATTGCATAGAAAATCGCAAACATCTTTATAGCCATTTTTCCCTATATACTTATTTGAAGAAAGATGGCAGAAAGCGCCCGGCAGCCACAGGAACCCCAGAATCCTGAGGAAATGTGCCGATACCTGCTCGACCGTGTCACTTCCATGGAGACCCGGAATCTGGAGCTCCGCGAACAGATCCGCCAGGTCGAGTCGGACAAACGGTACATCGAGACCCAGAAGATCCGGTACGAACGCGAGGTGAGAAAGCTCAAGAGCGAGATCGAGCAGCTCAGGAGCCCCCCGCTCGTGATCGGTACCGTGACCGATGTGGTCGACAGTAACCGGGTGATCGTCAGGAGCAGCGCCGGCCCGCGATTCCTTGTCCGGAGTTCGATGTGCATCGATCCCGGCCAGCTCAAACCAGGGGTCCGCTGCACGCTCAACCAGCAGTCGCTCGCGGTCATTGACATTCTCCCCGAAAGCTATGATGCCGCGGTCTACGGAATGGAGGTAGTAGAGACCCCGGAAGAGAGCTATGCCGATATCGGCGGGCTCGACCGTCAGATCATGGAGATCAAGGAAGCGGTGGAGCTCCCGCTTAAGCGGCCGGAGGTCTTTGACCGGATCGGTATCGAGCCTCCAAAGGGGGTCCTCCTCCATGGTCCGCCTGGGACCGGAAAAACACTCCTTGCAAAAGCCGTTGCTCATGAGACCAATGCCTACTTCCTCCGGGTGGTCGGATCCGAACTTGTCCAGAAATATATCGGTGAAGGAGCCCGGCTCGTGAGGGAGCTCTTCGAGCTTGCCAGGAAAAAGTCTCCGACCATCATCTTCATCGATGAGATTGATGCAGTCGGGGCATCCCGCACCGAGGCCACGACTTCCGGAGACAGGGAAGTGCAGCGGACACTGATGCAGCTGCTCGCAGGGATGGACGGGTTTGAACGGAGGGGGGATGTGAAGATCATCGGGGCGACCAACCGGATAGATATCCTCGACCGGGCCCTGCTGAGGCCGGGCAGGTTTGACCGGATCATCGAGATACCCCTCCCTGACGTTGAGGGGCGCCTTGCCATCCTTAATGTTCATACACGGAAGATGACGCTCGATGATGGGGTGAATCTCAGGGAGATCGCGTTCCTGACAGAGGAGAAAAACGGGGCAGACCTCCGGGCCATCTGCATGGAGGCCGGGATGTTTGCAATCCGGCAGGATCACGACTCAATAACAAGGACTGATTTTCTCAATGCCATCGAAAAAATCGGGATTGATTTCGACCGGCAGAAGTTTGCCAGCAGTTTCGGCGCGATGTTTGCGTAATCAAATTTTTTTAAGGTTTTTTTTCTTTTATTTTCTCTCCGTGGTCTATTTTGCCACTTCCTGTTCAAGGGCCGGCTTCCTCCTCCCCCTCTTTCCCGTCATCCCCTTCTGCCGGGCAACTGATGCCGCAATGGAACT
>JAJRBV010000137.1 GCA_028679275.1 Methanoregulaceae archaeon | reverse complement strand
GGAAGGTATCGTATCCCTCCCGCATACTACCATCCATCGCTATCAGTACACGGCCGGAAACGGGCAGGCGGGAGAGCCGGTCCTGGTAGGTTACGATCTCGGTCCGCTGACAACTCTCATCTCCCCGGTAAAAGAAACGGCGTTTTGAGATGCGGTCCTCTCCGGCGAGCCTCTCGCCATACTTCAGGAGTTCCCGAAATCCTCTGAGCAGCTGGGGATGGGACCGGCACCGGTCATCGACAAGCTCCCAGAGGGTTCCTTCCGTGATTGCCTGGCGGACACCGCTGATCTCCGCAAGGCTCACCGCAAGATTATGAAGGGAGAGGAGGCGAACTACATCATCCGATTCCCGGATCTCCTGTGCTGAATAGTCCCTGCAGACCCGGCAGGCACAGGGCAGCTCGGCAAGCTCATCGAGCCGGTAGCTCCCCTGGGGGGTCAGGTAGCGCCGGTCCTTTGCATAGAGGGCATACGCGGCCGAATCAAAGACATCGCATCCCATCGCAACCGCAAGGGCGAACATGGCTGGATGCCCGGCACCAAAGAGATGGATACAGGCAGAGGAGGGCAGGCCTTTTTTTGCAGCCGTTACAACGTTGACGAGGTCGGTATACCGGTACGACTCCATGAGAGGAACCACTGCCCCGATTGGGCAGAACAGGAATCCGAGTTCCCCCGCTTCTCTTCCGGCCTTTTCCCGGAGATCCTCAAACATTCCTCCCTGGATGGGACCGGCGAGAGGTGCATCAGGGCCGAATACCTCTATTGCTTCGCGTAACCGCTCCATGGTAACAGCCAGCTCTTTGGTGGCCCTGTGCCGGTCGGCATCAGGCGGAGTCGGAATATCCAGGGGCACATGGATATCGCTCCCGATTGCTTTCTGGAATTCCAGCGTCTCGAGGTTCGTGATCTCCACATCACCATAGACAGAGAGCTGGAACGACCCGGAATCGGTCATGATCAACCCATGAAATCCGAGAAGGTCATGGAGGCCTGATGCGAGCGCGTGCTCCCGGTATTCGCTGCTTCGCGAGAAGATATAGGCGTTTGTGATGATCCCCTCCGCACCCATCGCCTTCATCTCAGAGGGCAGGACCGGCTGCAGGTGCGGGTTGATGACAGGCAGGATGAGAGGGGTACGTACGGTCTTATCCCCTGCCTTCAGCCGCCCGGTCCTTCCGGCGATATCTTTTTCAAGGACTTCGAAACTGACAGGCATGATATGTCCAGGATTTCTGCATTAGCTAGGGTCGGGGGGAGGTAATAAGGTATGGCTCTCCGGACGAATACGGAGTGACCAGCCAGGAGGATCACTGGTGGAAGAGAACAGGCCCGGACCGTTCTTCCCTGACCCCCATTTCATGAATGGTTATAAAAGAAGAAGAGGAAATTCTTCGGAATCTTACCGGGGAACCCGTTTTTCCCGCAGCTCAGTCGCGACACGACTGATGATTCCTCCCGGATCCGGGCCGAAATGGATGACCTGATCTCCAATGACAATAAGGGTTCCTGCGGTTTTTCCTTTTCCGATTGTCTGTGCGCTGATGGTAAGAATGGCTGCATCCCTTGACTCTGCCGAATCGAATCTCTGGGTCTGGACCGCCAGGGTATTCCCGGCGTCATCTCCGAGAATATAGATCATACCCCCTTCTGCACCCACGAGAGGCCAGGTACTGTTACTGGCGCTGATCACCGTAATTCCGGTGGCCCCGGCCGCTTCACGGACCGGTTCGCCCGTCACCACGTAGTGAGGTTCTGCAGGATATGCAAGGAATATCCATCCAATCGGGAGGAGGAATATCATCACCAGGATGATGACAACAATCCAGGTAGCAGTATCCTCATCGCTCATTTCCAGCCTCCCCGGGGATGATTGTATCTCGTCAGCCTCATTTTGGTCCCTCCTGGATCGTTCTTCCCCCCACCCAGGAAGGCTTCTTCAGTTTCAGGAAGATCAGCGGGGGAACTGCGAGCAGGAACGTTCCGAACAACACGCCGGTCACATAACCAATCGCCTGGCTGCTCGTGAAATCTCCTGTGGGCATCAGCCCGACAATAAACGAGAAGATCACGCCAGCAGCTCCCATCCCGCCAATCAGCCAGATACCAGGGATTCCGCCCGGGATCCTGAAGGGCCGCGGAGCATCGGGTCTGGTATAGCGGAGCCTGATGAGCGATGCAAAGACAATCAGGTAAACGATGCAGAGCAGTTCCACTGTCATTGCAGAAAGGATCCAGTATGCCTGGTTGACTGAGGGGAGGAACACATAAAGCAGGGAGATGAGGGTCCCGATGAGCGCCTGGATTACGAGCACCGCCACCGGCGATCCATACTTGTTGGTCCGGTTGAAGACCGGTGGGAGATTGCCCTCCTCTGCAACGACTCCGAGGCCCTTTGCCGGTCCGATGAGCCAGGCAGCAAGGGACACTACTCCACCGATTGTGATCAGGACGGCCATCGGGGCAACGGCCCCGGGAATATTGAGCGCTTCGAAGAAATACTGGATCGCCTGCATGACCCCCGCTGCGAGGCTCAGTTCATCTGTCGGGATCACAAAGGCGATGGCCAGCGTTGCCATGACGGTGCATGCGAATATGATTATTGCCGATATGGCCATTGCTTTCGGGTAATCAGTGCCAGGATTCCGGGTCTCGAGTGCATGGAATCCCGCCATCTCCATACCGGCAAAGAGCAGGATCACGGTAGCGAAGAACGGCAGAGTGGACAGGTTGAAAGCCGGTACGATCTCCCCGGGTGAAAACGGGGGAAGAACGATGGGGGCGCCGGACAGGATCCAGTACACCCCAAGTCCGATGATGAGAACAGAGGGGATAATGCTGCCGAGGATTACCCCGTAATTCTGGAATTTGGCTGAAAGATTCTCCCCAAAATAGGCAATGGCGGTGGTGCCCCAGAATGCGATCATCATCACGACAAACAGGTAGACAGGGTTGCTCGCGAGTTCAGGTGAGAGGGCAAACGCGAGTGTCGAGGCGATGAATGCAAGAACGGTCGGAAACCAGACCAGGTTGTTGGACCATTCGCAGAATATGGCAACAAACCCGCCTTTTTCACCAAATGCCTCTTTGCACCAGGCATACACCCCGCCCCCTCTGTCAGAGAGCATTGTTGCGAGCTCGGCGCCCGCAAGCGAGAGCGGTATGAGGAACAGGATCGTCCCGATGATGTACCACCCGATGCAGGACCATCCGAACTCTGCCATTGAGGGAAAATTCCTGATGCTGAGTACAGCAGCGACGTTGATCAGTGCCAGGGCAAAGATCCCGAGGACTTTCTGCGGCGCTATACCGGTCTTTGCAGGCAGAACAGCATCTTCGCTCATTTCCGTCCCTCTCTGATACAATACATCATGTACTCACCTTTCATGCTTTCAACTCCATGCGTGTCGTGTTCGAAGCCGGGGAACCGTCTGTCGAAATCCTGCAGTGAGGCAAGATACCGGAGGATAGGGCCGTCCTGTCTTCCCGTCCGCTCGCCTGGCGCAAGGACAGGAATACCCGGAGGATACGGGAATATCCCGGTGGCAACGATCCTGTTTCCTGCCTTTGAAACCGGGACCTGGTCGACTTCGCCCCGCACGAGGCTCCTGAATGCATCAGCATACGAGACAGCAGGTTCCGGGAGTGTGGAGTATGCCTCTTCCAGCAATTCACACATCCTGTGATCTTTTTTGAATGCATGCATCTCTTCGGCAAGTGATTTCAGGGTCATCCCTCCGTACCGGTCCGGATATGCCATCGTGAGATCAGGGAAGATCTCCTCAAGGGGGGTCTTTTCATCATAGTGTCGTTTGAATTCGAAGAGCTCGGTGATGAGGGTCCCCCATTTTCCCTTTGTATTTCCCATCGAGAAGAGGAACAGGATGATATAGTCACCGGACTTCTCGTTCACGATCCCCCGGGTATCAAGGAATTTGACGACAACGGCAGCCGGAATTCCCCACGTATCCAGAGAGCCGTCTTCCTTCACCCCTGGCATGACAACGGTGACCTTGATCGGGTCGAGCATGCAGTAGTTATCAGGGAGTCCAACAAATCCATGCCATCTCTCCCCGGGATGCAGCACCCAGCAGGAGGGGGTGTCACGAAGGGTCTCAAGCGATACCTTCTCAAACGGGGTCTTCTTCTTTGTCTTTGGATCAATGACGGTGTCCGGCTGCCACATGCCAAACCACCAGTCTCCCTGTTTCCCCCCGCCGCAGATCTCCCGGTGGATACGCGCCATGGACCTCCGGAACCGGATGGCCTCTTCGATCGATTCAGTGGTGAGAACCCGGCCAGCCGCCCCCTCCATCATCTTTGATGAGACATCCAGGGATGCCATAATCGTATAGAGGGGGGAGGTGGAGCTGTGCATCATGAACCCTTCATTGAACCGAGAATGAACGATCGGAATCCGCCCGTTCCTGACATGGATCATCGATGCCTGCGAGAGGGCTGCGAGAAGCTTATGAGTGGACTGGGTGGCGAAGACGGTGGGTCCTTCGGGATTTTTTGCCCCGTCACGCATGGCAAAACGTTCGCTGTAGAGCGGATTGAACCGTGCATACACGTACCATGCTTCATCGAAATGAATGCTGTCAACACTTTTCCCAAGGAGATCCTCCACGAGAGCAGCATGGTAGCAGAGCCCGTCATACGTCGAATTTGTGATAATGGCGTGTACCGGCTTTCTATCGGCAAGGTTCTTTGTCAGCGGGCATTTTGTAATCTTTTCCCTGATCCTTTTTACCGCCATCTCATCAGGAGGGATAGGTCCGATGATCCCGTACCGGTTCCGGGTGGGAACCATGAATACCGCGACCGAATGGGTCATGGTGAGAGCATGTTCGGCTGATTTATGGCAGTTCCGGTCCACAAGCACGATATCATCCTTTGATACCCGGCCGAAAAAGACGATTTTATTCGCGGTTGATGTCCCGTTCGTTACAAAATAGGTCTGGTCGGCACCAAAAACCTTGGCGGCATATCGTT
This sequence comes from Methanoregulaceae archaeon, assembly GCA_028679275.1. GTDB lineage: Archaea > Halobacteriota > Methanomicrobia > Methanomicrobiales > Methanospirillaceae > UBA9949. Next base: position 4,296 of record JAJRBV010000137.1, on the reverse strand, counting down.
CCGCTTCTCCGAGCGGGCCGGAATGATCAAGCAGGGAGCCGAGCTCCCCCACCGATATGGAGAGATCGGACCTGAACAGTTGTTCGCCGAAAAACTTGTAGAACAGCCTTCCTGCCGGGGATTTTCGAAACGCAGTGCCTCCGGCATGGCCCGGGGTATGCCATGAATATTCAAAGTCTTTGGAGAATCTGACAAGTGCACCAAAGAACGGGGGAAGGAGCTGCTCCTTGTACCGTTTGGCTGCGGCGGTGATTCGCCCGGCGATAAATTCCGGGGTATCATCCATAATGTAGATATACTCATTAATCTCGCGGATGGTACTGACAGTGAGGGAAGTGAGTGTCGTTGCGGTCTCCTCGGCTGGTTCAGCCATAAGGAAGATAGGAATATCTTCGTTTCTCTGCCTGATCTCATGGATCAGCTTTTTGGCATCGGCATGGGTTTTTGAACCGGAATCACCGAGGTTCCAGTTCACCAGGATACAGTCGGCTTCCGGGAGATTTGCATAGGCAGACCGGGCATCCTCAAGCGAAGCAACGGTAACGACTTCAAGGTCAAAATCAGCTAGGCCCTTCACGATCCGGATGATGGTACGGCCGTGAGGATTGTCAGAATGGATTGAGTCATCAATAATAACTACAGTGAGTTTTTCCTCGGGGTTCATGAATCCCTCCTTGGGGGCTGTGATGAGAATGTTTCTTTTTTCATTCCCTATCTTCGTGCTCCTCCCTATGATACCCGGCTCTCCTGATGCCCTGTGCCAGGAGGTTATTTTCCTGACGTGATTTTTCCATGGAGATCTCCAGGGATGGGAACGAATCATGGGTTTTTGTATCGTTTGTTAGGGTTAGTGCCGGCAGGGGATGCCCGGATCATGCCGTATCTCTCCCTCTGCACCGCAGTATTTTCGCGAAACGGCTGACATGCCCTCTGATATAGCCTTTTCCGGTTAGTATTTATGCCTTTCTGGAGTTCCATTCATAGTATCCCGTCGAAAAAAAGTAATGATATCCGGAAATGGAAAATTCAGTACTATGTTCCTTTCCTTCCAGCCTTGAACCGTACGGAGTCAAGAGATGGATCGGTTACCCTGGTTTTTATCACGTTACCTTTCTTTCTCTTGCTCTTCACAGAATATCTGCCCTTCAAACGTGTAAAACTCCACGCAGTCCTCCTTCCAGCACCCAAAAGGAAGTCCAGCTTTCATGCACGTATGATCCAGGAATTCCCTGCTTTCCCATCCCCACTCGATGGGAACCTGGGGAAGGAGAAGTCCGCTTCTCCCATACCCCCGCACAATGAGTCCGTGCTTCCCGATTTCAACTGCTCCCGGACGTAGTGCCGGTTCTGCTTTCATGAGCTCCGGCACCGAGAGCACGGTCACCTCCAGCCGTATGCAGGGGAGCTCCGGTGGCCGGACCGGTCGAAACCGGGGGTCCTGGAGTGCGGCTGAGACCGCGGCCTCCCGGATAGCCTCACCAAGTGGGAGATGCGGGTAGGGAAAACCGATACAACCCCTGAGCTCTCCGTTCTCGGTAAGTGTCACAAAGACTCCCCGGTTAGTATCAAATATCGGGGAGAGGGCGGGAATTCTGGTATTCCTGCCGCCAATCCTGTATTCGAGAGTCGCCCTTGCGAGCTGTACGGCACATTCACCCTCTTCTGCGGTGAGGAGATCCATCAAGAGTAAATAATGCGAAAGCCACATATTTATATGAGAGGGAGTGTGCGGCTGACGGTGGCCGGAAACGGCTGCTGAGGAAAGTCCCCCCACCACCTGGGCACGCAGCCATACGCAAGTATGGGTGGCGAGAGTCACGGCAATGGCACAGAAACGACACGGCCTGTCCCGAGCGATGATACGGCCGAGCCCACGGGCGAGACGTGCGGAAACGCGCAAGATAACCCGCTGAGCTGAAGGGCAGGATACGGTGAAACGGCGAACCCCTGCGGGTGCAAGCCAGAACAGGGTATTGTGGTGTCCAGGCACTACCCGGGTATGGCGCGTAGCTGAATGCCGCATCGAACAGAAGGGGGCTTACTCCTCCCACTCATTGCGATTCTGAACCACATATGATTTATACGGAATAGTTTTAACTAATGTTATATCCCAGAGTAATAACCAATGCACATTCCTAGTCCTGATGAACTGAGGGCACGGAGAGAGGTGCTTGGAATACGCCAGACCGAACTGGCTGAACGGGCCGGGATCAGCCAGTCGATGGTGGCAAGGATCGAGGCCGGGAGTGTTGATCCCCGGACCAGCACGCTCAGAAAGATTGTCCATGTCCTGAACACTGCAGAAAAATCCCGGATGACTGCGGCACACGTCATGCATACTCCCGTATTTTCCGTCCAGGCATCGGAGCCCGTCACGCGTGCGGTGGAGATCATGAACCGGAACAGTATCTCGCAGATTCCGGTTGTCGAGGACGGTGTGCCGGTCGGCTGCATCTCTGAATCCGCCATCGTAAGCGTGATCGAGGAGCAGAGTGCTCACCGCGGTCACGGGCTTGCTGTAAAAAACTTTATGGAGCCCGGCTTCCCTACCGTTCCTCCCGGAATGGATGTCGAAACAGTGGTCCGGATTCTTCAGAACCACCATGCAGTGCTTGTCATGGATGCCGGGATCGTGACCGGTGTAATAACAAAACATGATCTCATCTCACTTATTGTCGAACGGTGATAACGACTGATCTCTGCCAGATAAGAAACGACCAATTTACAACGATTTCTTTCCCTTCAGAAGCCCCCTGATACAACGGGAGAACCTCCCGGCAGAGCACATGGCCCTCAAATAATGAGGGGATCTTAGAGCATTGAGACCAGGTCTCGAAGAACAGCGATTGGTGCCTTGGCTTTGACGACACTTGAGGCGAGGAGAACCCCGCTGGTACCGAGATCGAGGGCGATCTTCACGCATTCACCTGATTGGATCCCTGCACCCGTAAGAATCTCCACGTCCGGGTTCACCTTCCTGACCGCATCCACCGATCTCCTGATGATGTCCGGGTTTGCCTTCGAGACAGAGACACCGCTCCCGATCAGTTCCGGCGGCTCGATCGCCACATATGCAGGTGCAAGAGCAGCTGCCGCTGCACTTGTTGCTTCATTGTTTGAACAGACCACCGCAGTGAGTCCGGCGTTTCGGAGCGCAGTCACTGATGATTCGATCTCGGCAAGGGTCAGCCGCCGCTCCGAGTGGTTCACCAGCGATCCCTGCGCTCCGGCCATCTTCAACGCTTCGGCGGTTATCGCACCGGTATGGGCACCGGGTTCAGCCCCGTCAACATGCTGGGCATAAACCGGGAGGCTGTAGTGCATAGAGAGTGGGTGTATATTCATGAAACTCGGCGCGAGCGCTACTGCAACTCCGCTCTCCTGCGCCACCTGTTCAGCAGCACCGGCAATAGAATGGGCACGCTGCCCCGCTCCCTCTGAATAGGTCTTCAGGTTGATGAGAATAAACGCTTTTGACATTTCCTGCTCCCTAAAATTGAGTGATCGTGAATGGAGATAACGTTTGGCGACCGGATCAGTCATCAGGGAACCTGCGGAGATAGTGACCGGCAGTGATCCCTCCCTGTGCCATTGCTTTGATCCGTCTTTTCAGGGGACTGACGGGGTCCGGATCTTCACTTTTCCCGGCCATCCAGCGGTGATTATCTACTGCATCACGGTATACGGAGATCATCCCGGATGCGTAAGAAGACCCCCTCCACCGGGCGTCGATGATAAACGTGTCCACACCTACACGGGAAAGGGCGGGCAGGTAATCGATGAGGCAGAGTTCGGCAGCATTCAGGATATGCGTTCTCCCCCACGCATCAGAATGGATCGGGAAGATACGTCCCGTTGTATCTGAGATGCCGCAGGAATCCTTTTCATGTTCCCTGATCCCTTTTGCAAGGCTGAGCAGGGCATCTTTGGTTATCATCGCCGGGATATTCCCCTGCACGATGACACTCACCATTCCCTTCTCATAAATCCGGCTGCAGAGATCACTGATATCCTCCCCGGATAACTCAATGGAGAGGGTCAGACCTGAACAGTAGGGGGAGAGAGCCCGGAAGGCACATGCATTGAAAACATTGAGATCCGGCCCACCGGTAATCCGAATCCCTGGTGCAACCATGGAGATGGGATCGGCGTACATGGCACCCTCAACCACCACCTCTTCGAGACCGGCTTGAGAGAGTCCGGGGATCAGGGAGAGGGCATCCCGGGTGAATTCCGGGACCGGGATCCGGGGCCACTTCCATGCAAACCGCACCTTCCTCTTTGTGCACTCTGCGA
>JAJRBV010000127.1 GCA_028679275.1 Methanoregulaceae archaeon | reverse complement strand
CGAGATGTATCCAGCGATTAGCGGGAGGGCGACATAGAAGGCAATGGAGAGGGCGAGAGCCTGCCAGGGAACAGGAAGCTGCCCTATCCCCAGGAGGAAACCTCCCAGCGGGCCGTACAGCAAGAGCATGGAGAGTGAGTTGATTGCTACCATCACGAGGGTGTGCCCGTCGTTGCCTTTTGCCAGGTACCCCCAGACAAGCACCATTGCAGTGCAAGGAGCAATCCCAAGGAGGATACATCCGGCAAGGTAGCTCCGCCAGAGGGGGATCTCCAGCATCTTCACCCCTTCAACCATCACCACTGTCCCGTCCCCGTACGCGGCCCCGACGGGGAGGTCCACCCCGAATGGCATCTTCACCAGATCCACTGCTTCCGGTCCGATGAACCCGATAAAGACATACCCCAGGAAGAGGGTGGCAATGAGATACATCGTGAACGGCTTGATGGCCCAGTTTACGAAAAGGGTAAGCGCTACGGGCTTTATGTTCTGCCCCGCCTTCATCACTTCGGCAAAATCGATCTTTACCATGATGGGGTACATCATGAAGAAAAGGGCGATTGCAATCGGGATTGAAATGACCGGGGCTTCATCAATATAGATCGAGAGCCCGTCGAGGTAATGTGCCAGTTCAGGAGCGTAGCTCCCAAGCAGGATCCCGATCCCGATGCAGATGAATACCCAGACCGTCAGGTATCGCTCGAACCAGCCCAGCCCCTTCGGCTCCTTTGTGACGCATGACTCTCCCGGCATTGCCTTAATACTCCGTATCAGCAGACGCCGTTACATCCCAAGCCGCATCCGGTATCGTTCCCCCCGCTCTTTTTCCCCGGCTTTGCGGCAACCTTCTCTCTGCCTTCCCCTCTCCAGGATGCGGCAACGACCTTCTCGACATCCTCATCGGTATAGGATTTTGATGGTCCTTTCGTGATACCAAGATCTGTCACGACAAGATGCTGTGCAACGGGAACCCCCTGGGCCTCGGCGATCTTCCGTGCACAGATCATCGGGCATCCGTCAAGGACAAGGACTTCATCGACATTCTTTGCATTGGTAACCAACCCCTCGGACCCGATCGCGAGCAGGGATGCGCAGGCGATGCTCCCAAAGCCCTCCTCGGTCAGTTGGACTGCCGCCAGGTTGGTAATCTGGCCGGTGTTTGCCTGGCCTGCACAGGGAAAGATGATCCGCTTCGGTTCGTTTGCTCCGCACGAACAGGTGGGTGTGTCTGCCATCGCTTTCACTCCTTAAGCATTTCTTTGATCTCGTCCACACAGGGGACCCGGCCTTCTGCCCGCAACTCGCCATTGATAAAGAGTGCCGGCGTGAGCATGACTCCCCGGTTGACGATCTCATCCAGTTCCCCGACCTTCACAACTTCTGCGGCAATTTTAAGATCCTTGACTGCCTCCTGCGAATTGGCAAAAAGGCGTTTACATTTCGCACAGCCGGTTCCGAGTATCTCGATTTTTATCATGGGTTCTCCGAACGCTATTCAATTTTTTTTGTTATAATGACTTTTTTATACTCTTCCATGAGGACTCTGGCATATTCCTCTTCAACACTCTTTGGGATGTAATTGTGAATTCTGATCTTTTTCATCAGTGCAGCGCGGATCTCCTGGTCTGACCCGAGATACTGCGACATCACCTCTTCGATGCTCTCATCGAGCATGGTGATGCCTGTCATCAATCCGTTGATCTTCACCTGGCGGATACGCTGGAGTGCATCCGCAGCACAGCAGGGTTTGTCATCGTCCATCATCACACCTCAGAAAAAGGTCCCGAAGAGGAACCCGGCAATGGTTGAGAATCCGACAACGAGCACCCCATAGGCAAGCGTCTTCTTCCCCCCAATAATACGGTAGAGCACGAGGAGGCTTGGCAGGCTGACACTTGGGCCGGAGAGGAGCAGGGCGAGCGCCGGGCCTTTGGCCATGGATCCGGAAAGGTATCCGAAGGTTGTACCGATGATCGGCACTTCAAGCAGTGTCGGCATATAGAGGATTGCCCCTGTCAATGCCGCGAGGAAATTTGCGAGAAGTGTGTTCTCGCCAAAGTAGGGTGCGAATACCTCCGGGGGGAGGAAGTATGATAGGACACCGAGCGCGAATGTACCGATGATAAGGATGGGGAATATCTTCTTGGTGAGGTCCCAGATCTCGTAACCCCAATCGGTCACTTCGTCTCGTGTGAAATAGTAGATGAGGAGGAATGCAACCGCCAGAGAGAGGAAGTATACGATAAGGAGCCGGTAGAAGACGGGAAGAATGGATGTGCCGATCAGGAGGATTGCGACCAGGAGGACAAAGAAGGCGGGAACGACCCATTTTGGTCGAGTATCCGCACACTCTACCGCTGCTTTCCGGGCTGCCCCGAATGTTTTTGTGGTCTCCACATCGTGTTGAGGGAATAGTGACATCATGATCAAGCCGATCAGGATGGAAAGCACGACAGCTGCGACAGCCCTGGCGATACCGATATCGAATCCGAGTACTTTCGCCGTGTAAACAATAGCAAGGATATTAATCGCCGGCCCTGCGTACAGGAACGTGATCGCCGGCCCAAGACCGCTTCCTTTCTTGAGGATCCCCGCAAACATCGGCAGGATTGTACAACTGCAGACCGCAAGCACGGCTCCCGAGACCGATGCTATCCCGTACGAAACGCTCTTTTTGGTTTCCGGGCTGAAGTATTTCAGGATTACTTCTTTCCTGATGAAAGCCGCGATGGCACCTGCAATGAAGAACGCCGGTACCAGGCAGGTGACAACATGGTCCGTGAGATATGCAAACAGGGTTTCCCAGCCCAACAAGAGAGAGCTGGTAATAGGATCAGTCGTGGTATCTCCCCCCTGGGCATGAAGGTATATTCATGACCGCAAGGATTCCTTTACCAGGATATGCAATGAGAGCGGTGCAGGTCCGCTGCAGAAATCCCATATATTTCATCCCAACGGATATTAATCCAAAGAAGACCGGATGCGATTCCCCGTCGGGGTCTGTGGTGTTCACAAGTAGTCACCTCTCCCATTATTTCAAATACAATTGAAATAGTGGTAACGCGTGTTTAATTAATGTTGCGAATGAGGCGAACCCAGTCCTCTTCCTGTCGTGAGGAGCTTCACCCATTCCCGGGTTCACTTTTCCCTGGAGCGCTTTCCTTCAGTTTTCTTCGCTTTGCGATATTTGAAGGCCATTATGCCAAAGTGGTATATAGAGCCAGGTATTTTATCTTTATTTGAAATGGCCCGGCAGGTATCGCGTCCCCGCATAACATGTAAGGATATTGAAGATCTCTCTATACCCACTGAAATTGCTGACTCGCTATGTTCATGTGGGGGGATCGAAGGATTGGTCGATCGTATCCCATCAGATGATCTGTTTATTGAGATGCGGGGCTGGTACCAGGCTTGTGCCGATCCAGTCCGGCTAAAAATTCTCTCTCTTCTCATGGTCCAGCCGCTCTGTGTCTGTGTCATCAAATCAGTGGTGAAGATGGCCGATTCCAAGTTATCCTACCATCTCACTATTCTGAAAAAGGCCGGGATGATTGAAGGGTATCAGCAGGGGAATTATATCATCTACCAGATTACACAAGATGCCAAATGCTTCATGGAAGAAGAACTCAGGCGCTTTGGACGTAATAAACGGTAATGGAATAGGTTATCTGCCTCTTGCAGTCTAGGTTACTAAAAGCACAGTTGCATATTTGGTTTCACAAGGTACCATCCTTGCGGAGCGACTAAACATCTGGT
>JAJRBV010000013.1 GCA_028679275.1 Methanoregulaceae archaeon | reverse complement strand
TGTGCTCTTCCGATCTGAGCGGGTGGTTCCTGACACTCTCCCAGATCTGGGATAAACGCCCCCTGCCCCTCCGGTTGTTCTCAGTGGACAGGTGTTTTCGCCGGGAACAGGAAGAGGGCCCGACACGGCTGATGAGCTACCATTCTGCCTCGTGCGTGATAGCGGGCGAGGACGTGACAAATGATGATGGAAAGGCAGTGAGCAGGGCCCTTCTCTCGGCGTTCGGCTACACCGACTTCCGGTTCCGGCCCGATCAGAAGCGGTCAAAATACTACATGCCCGGCTCCCAGACCGAGGTGTATGCCCGCCACCCGGTCCATGAGTGGGTGGAAGTCGCGACATTTGGTCTTTATTCCCCTTCAGCGCTGGGGGAGTACGGGATAGGAATCCCGGTAATGAATCTCGGCCTAGGTGTCGAACGGCTTGCAATGATTGCCAACCAGTCCGATGACCTCAGGAAACTCACTTTTCCCCAGTTCTTCCCGCTCGATCTGACAGATTTTGAAATTGCACAGGCAATAACCTTCAGGGAAGAACCGGTGAGTAATGCAGGGAAGCATCTCGCACGGGCGATTGCCTCTGCATCCGATCTTCATGGATCGGCGCCAGGCCCCTGCTCGTTCCTTGCGTACGAAAGTGAGATGGAAGGCAGAAGGATTCGTGTTTACGTGGAAGAACCCGAGAGCGGGACAAAACTGCTCGGCCCTGCCAGCCTGAACAGGATCTTCGTCCATGAAGGGTCGGTACTCGGGGTCCCTGACACCGATAAATGGAGGGATGTGAGGGAATCAGGAGTGGATTGCGGAATTACGTACCTCTCTGCGGTTGCCGCCCTTGCCGCTGCCCGGATCGAACAGGCAGCCTGTTGTGGCCAACCCGTTACGGTCCAGGTGAAGATGGCCAAGCTCCCGAGTGATATCAATATCAGGATCGAAGAGTATGCAATGAGATTCATCACGGACAGGAAAAAGAAAGTGGACCTTCGGGGACCGGTCTTTCTCACGGTGCGTTCGGAACTTGACCGCTGATCCCAGGAGCCACTACCCCTGCTGGCCCTTCCCCGGCCGGATAAAAAGATCCGGATTTTTGGGACGGATGAGGACTTCCCCTATTTTTTCGCTGTATTTTGCCACAAATGCCCCGACAATCGAGGTAATGATTACCATGCAGGCAATGGTCCCGGAGACCGCATCTGAAGCATACAGGGCCGCGATAACGATAGAGAATTCACCTCTCCCTATCGTGTTTGCCCATATCTCAATTCCGGACCGGGAACTTCTGTGAATGTAATTTCCAATAACAATACCGGAGAGGTATTTGGAGAGGATCGCCACAACACTGACTGCAATAAGCACGGTTAGGGAGATTCCCGCAGAAAAAAGATTCACCGAAATCCCAAAGAAGACAAAGAAGACCACCAGAAAGACGTCCTTGAATGGCCGGGACTGGACCTCAAAGGATACGGGATCGATTGTCCCGAGCAGCGTACCGAATGCGATCACCATGAAAGATTCAGGGATGCCCAGATAAACCGAGAGAGCAGAAATTCCCAGCACGGCAGAGAACGTGAGGAGGACCGGAAGTTCATCATCACGTCTGAGCACCCAGATGATCTGCTCTTTACCGAACCGGATCAGTGCATACAGTAAGAGCAGTACTGCAACGGTCTTTGCAAGCATTATTCCCGGATGTTCGGTTTGCGGGGTGATGAGAGCGAGGATGAGGATGACTACGATATCCTCAAAGACCATCAGCCATACGATGGTTTCCGATTCCTTCATGAGGAGCTTCCGGTTTTCGACAAGAGAGGTTACTGCCATTGCAGTGCTGCTGATGAAGAAGGCTGCAGCAATGATGACGGCATCAAAAAGGGGGAAGCCGAGTGCATATGCAGCGACGAATCCGATAAGAGCATTAATATTGAGATCGATCAGGCCGCTGGAAACGATTGCCGACTGGTTATGCCATATACGGTCAGGCTTTATCTCAAGTCCCATGAAGAACAGGAGGAAGATGAGGCCAAGGTGGGTGAGAAATGCAGAAATCTGGTCGGCACCCACAAGATCGAGCCCGCTCTTGCCAAGGACAAGCCCTGCAAGGATGTAGAAGGGGATGGTCGGCAGGGAGAAGCGTTTCGTGACCAGTGCCAGGAGCATGCAGATGAAGAGTGCGAGGACGATTCCCTGCATTACTTCACCATGATTTCACGCTCAAAATTTTTCAGCTGGTCCGTCTCCCCGATTGCAACGACAGCATCACCCTCCTTGAATTCAAAATCCGCGGGGGGATTCACGATATTATTCTCGCCTCTCGAGACTGCGATGATGGTCACTCCCGTTTTCGCCCGGATCTGAAGGTCTGAGAGACTTTTTCCGGCCATGTCCCTTCCGATTACATAGGTATGGAGACTGAGCCTCAAATCGGAAAGTGCTGAGAAGGCAATCTCAACACTCTCGCGATCCGCTTCCATGATGGCACCGGTGAGGATCGCACCAAGCCTCCTTGCTTCCTGGGGAGAGAGTTCGGCCACGCTCGGGATCTGGCTCTCGTGTTGGAGAGTGTACATCTGGATGTTTCCGTTTTTGAGAAAGAAAACCGCAATGGTATCCTTTTTTTCGGTTTCCAGCTCATATTTTGTACCTATCCCGGGAAGGGTGACTGACCGGAGTGCCATGATATGGATTTGGAATAGTTCCAAAAATAAATTGTCATCTTCATTCCAGGTGAATTCTGAAATTTTACAACATATCGAGGCAACAGGGAATAATCCCGAAACTTTATCCGCAGGGCAGGCAACTGATCCCGTATGGCAGTGAGAAAAGGCTCGTTCTGGCCGGGGGTCGTAATCGGTTTTATCGTGATGATCCTCCTTGGCAGCTTGCCGGTCCTCGGTCCGGTTATCGGAGGATTCATCTCAGGCCTTATCGCACGGGGCGGTGTCCGTGGCGGCGCCATTGCCGGGTTTCTTGCCGGGATATTCGGGGCAATCGTTGTTTCCGTGATATTCGTTCTCGGAGGAAGCCTGCTCTTTGGCATTCCCGGATTTTTCACTGCACTCGGGGTATCATTCATAATCGTTATCGCAACTATGTATTTCGGCTTGATAGGCGCTATCGGAGGAGCCATTGCAGGAGCCCTCTTCAGGTAACGATACCAGCAGAACGAGGGGAAACCGAGAGAGATGAGGGAAACCCCGGAGAAAAGGGGGGAGTCCGGAGGTTTCTCTTCAAGATCTGTCAGACTGCAGAGGGGAGGGGGTGGCCCGTGCACAGTGGGTGGGCCCTTTCCGCATGCCTCTCCAGATCATACATCAGTGCGAGGGTTGAAATATTCCGGCCGTGCACCGTGAAAGTGCTCACAGGGAAAAATGAATCCGGCTCAAAGTCCTGAGGAGGGAGGGTATGCAGATCCAGATTATTGCCATAGGGAAAATCAAAGAGTCTTATATCAGGGAAGGAGTCGAAGTCTATCGAACCCGCCTCTCACCCTGGTATAAAATCGCTATGAATGATCTCCCCGAAGAGCGGATACCGGAAAAAAGCTCAGATTCTGATAAGCAGATCGCAAAAGAGAAGGAAGGAAGACGCCTGATTGCCGCAGCATCCGAAAGATCGGTGGGTGTGGCTCTTGATCCGCGCGGAGTGCTGCTTTCAAGCGAGGAGCTTTCAGCCCGTATGGATCAATGGGAGATGAAAGGAACGGGAACAATCTCATTTTTTATCGGAGGACCCCTTGGTCTCTCCCCGGCAGTTATTGCACGTGCTGACCTTGTACTGTCTCTGTCAAGGATGACATTTCCCCACCAGCTGGTCCGGCTCATTCTCATCGAGCAGATCTATCGTGCCGGTTGTATCAGCCGGGGATCCCCTTATCATAAATAATTGTTTCAGGGGATGATTTCACACCCGTTATAACGGGTGTGTGAAAAATCATTCATCTGCACCCTGCCGGATCTGATACATTTCCGTATCCTGGGTAAATTTTCGTAGAGCCCTCGATGAAGGGTATGCACTGCGCCGCAGATGAGTTCCCTCTGTTCAGGTTGCCATGGCCGGGTAATATCGGCATAAAGGCATCTTCCACCACAGAACCCGAAGATGTCGCATTCCGGACAGGAACCCCTCATACCAATCTCCGGAAGCGAGAGGGGATCCGCCGTCCGGATATGACCGACATAAAAGTCAGTCATGCCGATCATGACCGGACAGGGGCCGATATTTCCGTCAGTCAGGATAGTGTAGTTTGCATATCCGCAGCCGCAGCGAAGCCTGGATTTTTTCCCGTTCAGGAGATCTTCTGTTGTCTGGAGGAAGGGGTACCATCGGGCGACCCGTCCTTCCTCTTCCATGATCCGGACCCAGTCCCCGATGAGTTGCATAATCCCGGGTTTATAGGAACGATCCAGCCACCTGCAAAAATCCTTTATCCGGACATTTCCGGAAAAATCAGCATCAATCTGCCAGTGGACCGAGTCAAACGGGAAATCATTGTTGAAAGCCAGGTAACGGACTGATCTATGGATATCCGTCTTTTGCGTCACCGTCATCCGGGCAATCAATTCACCCTCATACCCTCTGTTCAGGAGGGCTTTCAGCTGGGCAATCACCCGTCTAAACGTCCCTTTTCCCCTGTGATAATCTGTAAGATTCTCCGGGCCGTCCACTGATACGAGAATGGTCTCCATGCGATTGAGATACTCCGCGCCGACTGTATCAAGGAGGAGACCATTCGTCTGGACCATAAACCGGGAATTTGGGGCATGATCCATAATCTCCCTCACGAGGTCTGCCCTGATCAGGGGTTCACCACCGTAAAAAGTAATACAGGGTGAAGGGTCCTTTGACAGGAAGGTATATAGTTCCCCAAGATCGTACGACAACTCGACAGGGAGACTCAAATCAATCCGGCAATTCCCGTCTGACTGGGAGATCGTATCGAATACCGTTCCCCGGCAGTATCTGCAGCAGAGATTGCACTCATCGGTCAGGATAATATGATAGAACATTAAAAAATCCGGTTTTGAAACTTACTTTTTCTGCCTTCCTATCCAGACCAGAAGCACAGCCGCCAGGAGAGATCCCACTAGGGTCGGAACCGAACCAGAAAGATTGGTCACCCCGATGTTTATTCCGTTCTCCTCTTTCGCAGGAATAGTGATGGTGGGAGAGCCCCTGGCACGAAGGATCTCTTCCTCTGCATGAATCTTCCCCTGAAAAGCCCGGTCATATTTGGGATTGATAGCGAGCGCAGTAGAATACGCCTCTACCGCTTCCGGGTACCGGCCCAGCCGGAAGAGTGCCTCACCCTTATTAGCCCACAATTTCGCATCGAACCGTGCATAATCCGGGT
>JAJRBV010000076.1 GCA_028679275.1 Methanoregulaceae archaeon | reverse complement strand
CTCTTGTCATATCGGCCCAGTAATTCCCGATTGTGCCCGTCAATTCACGCGTGAGTCCCCGCATCAGCGCGATAGCGATACAGAGTCCTGTGGCCGCGGAGAGAAAGTTCTGGACGGTAAGGCCGGCTGCCTGTGTGAGGTAACTGGCCGCTGATTCCCCGCTGTATACCTGCCAGTTGGTATTCGTGACAAAACTTACTGCGATATTCAAAGCATGGACGGTGGAAAAGCCTTCGAAATGCTGGGGATTTAATGGCAGGAAGCCCTGGATGAGGAGGATGAGAAAAAGGATGCAAAATCCGATTGCATTGAAAAGGAGCATATCCCGGGCATATCCCCTCCAGGTCTCCTCATTTTCCGGAGCGGTGTCAAGAAACCGGTAGAGCGAATGTTCCAGCCTGAAAAGAACGGGGAGGCGGAGATTGCCGCCAAAGACGATCGCCAGATAACGCCCGGTGAGAACGGCTGCACAGGTAAGAAGTACGATAAAAACAATGAAAAGAAGCATGTCAGAGACAGGATCAGAACCAGGCATTCATAAGACCTCTCGGAGGTCCGGAATAAACATACCCTACCATCTCTAAGAAATGTGCTTCCTCCTCTTCACTTAAATTCTTTCTGTGGCATTCAGAACTATAATCCAGAATCCTGTTGAAGTGATGGGAGGATGGATGGGGGAGGCATCCCAGCCCCCGTAATAATCAGGCAGCAGGGGGTGTCTGGGGAGTCAGCGCTATGTATAGCAGCTTTTCCTGTCCGGCATTCACCCTTGCGGTCCTGTTTACTGCCGCGTAACCGGGTTTTGACAGGGTGATGGAATATTCACCAGGATACAACCTCTCCACCACCAGCGGACTCAATCCGGCTATCTCCCCATTTACCAGGATCGTGGCCCTGGAAGGGGAAGAACGGATACGGAGGCTTCCATAGATCGGCTCAAGGGATGCGGTCACCATCATCCGTTTGCCAGCATGAATTGTCACGTTCTTTTCGAAGGGAGAGTATCCCTCCTCCTGCAGGATGAGGGAATACGTACCCGGCTCAAGATCGGAAAGAGTCAGCGGGGTTACTCCCTCCTGCTCACCCCCAAGGAAAACTCTCGCACCGGAAGGGAAAGAAAAGATATTCAGGGACCCCGAATCCGGGAGCCGGCCGGGATTACCAGGATCAGACCCGGGACGCCCGGCATGGACGATGAATACGGAAAGCGGCTGGGGCCCGGTCATACCCCCCGTTGCATTCGGGCAGAGCTGGGATGATGCATTCCCCGATACAAACTTAATGTACAGGCCGGACTGGTCAAACGGATCACTATACTGGTACTCCCCGCCCGGGAGAAGCACGCCCGTCCAGCATTCTGCACCGTTCCGGAGAATGGTGATCGATACCGCCAGTGCGGGGCAGGTGGAACCGGTGCAGGAGCCGCAGTCAGGCTCGGTCATTACCTTCAGGGTGTATCCGCCAGGGAGCGGGGCGGGGAGAGACTGCAGGTTACCAAAAAGGTCGGTTGCGACAAGCACCCGTTCCTCATAACCTGGCGACAGGATCCCGATTCCGGTCCATTTTCCCCCCGGGACTCCCAGGCTTGAGGCTTCCACGATTTTTCCGGGCCGGACCATGCTGAAGACCTCTGATGAAGGCACGGTTCCCATTACGGGTACAGGAGGAATCGCTTCCCATCCGCAGCGTACCGTGGCATTGTCATAGGTGCAGCGCCAGGTATGGGTGGCTAGCAGGGAGAGGTTCGCGCTCCCCGGATCGGTGCTGGTAACATATCCCCGGAAGGTAAACGGCTGGAGGACAGCTCCAGCCGGAACGCAGCAGGCATACAGAATCACGATAATAAGAAGAATAACGGGAGGGCTAATCGGTTTCATGACATCATCTCTACCGGAATGCTATTGGTTAGTCTCTAGTGACCGGTTATCGGGATTTGTATAAATGGGTAATGGTACCGGGAATATCCGGCCAGAGCTAAAAGGATCACCCTTGTCCTGGTATCAGTCTGACCGGTTATTTCAGGCTCTTTCCGATACTCCATGCATCACCCGCATGCTCCCCCAGGGTCCAGTAACGGTTGTCTGGCATTGAAAGAAGGATCGGATCAATCTTTTTCATGTCCAATTTTTCCCTGGTCAGATATCGCTCTTCGGTATATGATGCCATGATCTCTCCGATGAAGAACTCGTTTGTGGGGTAATTCACCGCCTGGATCAACCGGCATTCGAGGCAGACAGGGCATTCCCTTATCATGGGGGCGGTCTTCAGTTCTCCGTAAAAGATGGAAAAAAGTTTTGCCTTGTCTTCACTCTCCCCTGAAACGATCCCGCAGTAGTCTGCCTTCTCCATCATCGGACGGTCCGGAACATTGATCGAGAAGGTTTTATTCTCCTTGATCCCGATAGGCGTGTAGTGGTGCCTCCCGACCCCGCAGCCTATCATAGGGGGGTTGGCATTCACACGGGTCACCCAGCCAAGCGCCATGAAATTCGGCTTCCCGTGCACATCCGCACCGAGCAGGGTGACCGGCATCGGGAATGCGAATACGTTCTTTCCAGCACTGATCTTTTCCATATAATCCCTCTTTTACGATTCCTGTTGAAGGTGCTTCTGGCGGGTTATGATACCATCTGGAAGGATTTATAGGTTAACGGCCTTTCCCGAATGATGAAGATATACCCGGACGACCCGGAAGTGACAGGAACTACCCGTCACACTGCCAGCCGAAGCTGCAATACAAATGACAGGGCAGATCGGCACTGCCGGGGCAGCTGGTTCTTTTTGGCTCCAAAACGATCTGATGTGGGAGGCACATGGGCGAAAAAGAACCTGGAGATCCGGTGCCTGGCTCGACGCCGTTTCTGACCGATCCACCGTTCTACCTGCCGGAGTTTGAAACATCATACCGTTATATCATAGACGAATATGACGTGACTCCCCGTAAGATTGCGATCTTTATTCCCTGTGCGGTCCGGAAGCCCTACAGTACAAGCCCGAGCCACCAGCTCATCCGGATGATCATCTCGCAGGTTCTCTCCCCGCACTGCTACCATATCGTCGTCTTTGGGACCTGTGGGATTGTCCCTGCAGAACTCGAAGAGATGTATCCGTTTGCACATTACCGGTACATGCTGGGGAGATGCACCGATGAGGCCATACGGGAGGATTTTCTCCGGATCGAGACAGAGAGGGTGGCAGGGTACCTTGAAAAGACCCGGGATACGTACCAGTACCGGATCGGGTATTGCCTCGGCCTCTTCCGTGAATCCCTCATCAGGGGATCACGGCAGGCCGGTGTCCCGATCGATCTCCTTCTTCCCAGCCGGGACAGGATCAATAAGATCATTGAGGAGGAGGACTGTTCATTCCAGGAAGGAAGTCTCTCCATGGATGATTACCTCGGGGAGTTCTGTGATGAGCTGATCAGATTCCGGAATTCCCTCTAAAGAAGATACCCGGGAATAATCAGGGAGTAATCAGGCTCCAGGCCGGAACCGGGCTCAGATCTGCCTGCCTTTTAAGGATACCGGGGACTATCCGCCGGCTACGGGAGGAAATACCGCAATCTCGTCTCCATCACTGATACCAACTGAGTCGGCATCCTGTGAGCGGATCCTTTTTTTATTCCGCATCACGATTACGAAATCCCGGAATGATCCCTTTTCATCAAAGATTGAATCGTACCCTGCACGGTTCCCGGCTGCAGCCTCCCGTACAAGATCGGCAACCGACATGCCTTCCTTACCCTCCAGGTCAAGGGAATTCCCAAGGAGTTCCCCGAACCGGGCAAAAAACCGGAGTGTCACCTTCATGATAATCAAAGCCCCCCTTCGGTCCTTTCAGCGCAGACCTCGCAGGACGGATCCTTCTCGACCGCTATCTCATCAACCCGGGCCTTCATTCCGTCCCAGAGGAGGAGGCGGTTTGCTAGAAGTTCCCCGTTCCCAAGGAGATACTTGCATACCTCTGTTGCCTGAACCGTGCCGATGAACCCGGCAGTCACCCCCGCAACAGGAAAGACTTCGACGGGAGGGGGATTGGGAAAAATGCAACGGAGACAGGGTGTCTCTCCCGGGAGGATCGTGGTCGCCTGGC
>JAJRBV010000053.1 GCA_028679275.1 Methanoregulaceae archaeon | reverse complement strand
ATGATAGAGCATGATTGATGTCCTGCTTCTGGCAGACCTTCATGGTGAATATGGAAAACTCGATCCATTCCTGGATCTGAACCCTGATGCGATCTTTATTGCTGGTGATCTCACCAACATGGGTCCTGCCGAATCGGTGACCGCCGTTCTTGACAGGATCGATGTTCCCTGCTTTGCCGTACCGGGGAACTGTGATCCCAGGGATACGATCGATGTCCTCGAGCACTCAGACTGTGTCTGCCTCCATGGGGCACATATTAACCTGGGAAAAATTTCGATCTGCGGGGTCGGCGGATCAAATCCGACCCCCTTTCACACCCTCTTCGAACTGACCGACAAACAGATTGATGACCTCCTTCACAAGGTGCTTGCAAAGCGCGAACGGGCAGTTCACAACGTCCTCATCAGCCATGCACCCCCCTTCGGTCTTCTTGACCGTGCCAACGGAAATCATGTGGGAAGCCAGAGCGTCCGCCGGCACCTTTCCGAATTCGACCTCGTCTGCTGCGCACATATTCATGAAGAGAGGGGAATCGCCACAGAGAATGGAGTGAAAGTTGTCAATCCGGGAATGGCAGCAGTAGGCAATTGCGCGATGATTCACTTCGGTAATGATCCAAAAGAGATAGAGATCGAACTGATCACGGTGTAGCCAGGAGCAGTTCAAGATAGGAGGCAAGGATTGGCTCGCCCTCCACCCCGAGCTCTTTTGCAATCGCCCGAACAAACTCTTCAGGATTCTCCGCCGCAGGACTTCCGGGCGCCTCGATCTCGACAAATGACCCAAGACCCTTCACCTCATCGAGCGAGACAGTTGCACCCCGGTAGGAGTAATACTCTCTCCATTTTTCGACCTCGGCGACCCGTAAAAATCCAAGCCTCCTGAGGATCAACTCCATCATCTCACCTGACTCCACCCCACAGTTCAGCTCCTCGCGGGCCTTGAGCCGGTACTCCTGCATCTTTTTTCCCTTGTAGGTCAGGATGCAGGTTCCGCCGGCATATCGCAGCCGCAGCGCCTCATCGGTAGTACCGAAATCCCGGTGGGGGGCATTGTAATAGATATCCTTCTCGTGGACCCGGACAGGGGTGCCGGCGTGGCTGAGAAGGATCCGTTCCCGAATAAGGTCGAGGTCAGGAACCCGGGCTTTTATTTCGATTTCAAGCATGCCGTTCTACTGTTTATGTATCATCCGTCCCCTCATTATCCTGATGGTGGACAGAAATGGCCAGGAGTGGTCTGGAATGAGGAGCATCCCAACGGTTATCTATCATAACCTGTACTAGACTTGTATGAAACCGGTAGTACCGATCTTATGCCTTGTTTTTCTCTTCATCAGCGGGATGGCATCAGCTTCCATTGAAGATTGCCCGACGTGTAGCTTTGCCTATGAATCGCCTACCGTCCTCGCCTCAACCAATCCCTATATCGGCTGCCCAACCTGCATCTTTGCTTATGAGTCACCCACCGTGCTTGCCTCAACTAACCCCTATGCCGGCTGTCCCGCCTGCATCTTTGCTTATAACTCCAGCGGCCTGCTTGTGTCAGGTTCCGTGAGCGGTTGTCCTGAATGCGTCTTTTCATCGACGGTCTCAGACATGGCTGCGCAGTACCGGTTTCCGAATGGAACCGCGATCCCTGAAGATTACGTCTGCCCTGTCCACGGGACATACTGCCCTGATGATCCAAGGCCCGTCGAATTCCGGCCGGGGTACAGTGAACCTCCTCCAGAAGCAAAGCCGGTGTTTACCCCCCATGTCCTCCCAAAGACCAGTGCCGAATACCTGAGTCTCTTCAAGCATCCTGCATCGCTCCCCAGGTCTGAACGTTTTATCGTGTTCCTGAATCGCTAACAGAATACTATACCACGATCTATCCATTTTTCTTCTGACAGAAAAAGGTTATAACTCCGGGTTTCCAGAACATCTGCAGCCTTTTTCCTACTCTGCCTGTTCGTCGCCGGATTGCAGCATACCGGGTCTGAAGTATGGCTTTTTTGGGAAAGAAACCATGGTTCAGCTCTATCGTTTTCTCTCCCCCCCCGTGAATAATCCTCAAGGAAAGGAATCACTCCATGATATTCCCGGCAAGGGTGCATCTGTGGATACAATAATGTACTATCCCACCCTTATTTAGGGAGAGGTTTATCGTATGCCAATCCAGGAAGGAGACTTTATCACCCTCAGCTATACGGGCAGCATTGCAGGGACCATTTTCGATACCACTGATGAAGAGGTCGCAAAGGAGGCAGGGATCCATAACCCAGAGGCACTGTACGGGCCGGTAACCATCCGTGTGGGAAGCCACCATGTGATCCTGGGCCTCGATGAGGAACTTGTCGGCAAAGAAGTGGGGGTTGAAGGGGAGACCGATGTCGTGCCTGACAAAGCATTCGGCCCCCATGACCCGCAGAAGGTCGAGGCTTTTAACAAGAATGCCTTCAAGGACAAGCCAAAACTGGGCATGCACCTGAAGGTAGACGAGAAGGGAGAGGGAGTCGTTGTTGATGTTATCGGCAACAGGGTGCTCCTCGATTTTAACCACCCGTTCGCCGGGAAGGAACTCCACTACTGGTACAGGATCGAAAACGAGGTAACCGCAATTGAAGAGAAGGTCAACGGGCTTATCCGGCTCTATGCCGGCCGGGATATGGAGATTGCATTTGCCGATGGCATCCTCACGATCACCCTCCCTCCCGGCATCAACTATGATCGCCGGTGGGTGCTCTGGCGAAGCCGGGTTATAGGGGAGTCGCTCGAGCACATCCCGGAGATCAATGAGATCACGCTCGTAGAGACGTTCAGGAGAAAAGAAGATACCGGGTAATACAACCCATTCAGATCTTTTTTTTGGGCTTCACTTTCATTTTCCCTTTGTTTCGTGCCAATATACGTTACGACATTCCTGGAAGGCTGAACGGGATGAGAGCAGGCACCATCACAGTTCCCCTGATTTGCCTCATAAGACCTTGTTACAACTATCCCTGTTCTTTTTATCCATCCCTTCCAGGGCACCCGGACTATCAGCTATACTATCATGTCACAGGACAATAGTACTGTGGTAATCGTATGCAGCCAAACGAACCTAAGAATCCCCAGAAAAACTGGCAGGAGGATTACAATAAGTGGTGGAACCGGATGAACGGCACACCCGTGAAAGAGAATCCTGTTATTGTCGGTTCTGAACGGAAAAAGCAGTAATTACCTGTTGAATTCACCCTTCTCTTCTTTGCCCGGGTCCCTGTATTCAGGCATTGTTATTTTCACAACGCTGCTGTGTCATCCCTATGATCCGATCCATACTTCCACCCTGATGGTTACCGCTAACAGAATTCACTCTCACAGGAACAGATCGAAACCTCTTTCATGAGTATCACATAACCCATGTCTGTTCTGCAGAGGCCATTGTAACCCATCTTGTGCACCGCAGGATTCCCGCATCGGGAAGCCTTCGTTAGATGGAATCCATGCAGGACAACCCTCCGTGCGAGAATTGCAGCTCGCGCCACCTTGAATGCCCTGGTCACCCCGGCCTCCCCTTTTCGCCGGGGTGATGAAGGGCCTTATGAAGACTCCTGCAGGGTACTCCCCTGCTTTACCGCTTTGCTCAGTTGCTAAAG
>JAJRBV010000010.1 GCA_028679275.1 Methanoregulaceae archaeon | reverse complement strand
TTCATGCGTATGATAATTCCCCTCCTGTTACTCGGGATTTTTGTTGCGGGAGTGCTCACTGCCCTCCTTCCTGAAGGAATTCTCACCACATGGCTTGGATCGAATACCATCCTCGCCTGTTTCATAGCGGTTCTTTTCGGGACGTTCATGTATTTCCCGACGCTTGTTGAGGTACCGATGGCAAAGATGTTCCTGGACATGGGCATGGCAAAAGGCCCGCTCCTTTCGTATGTCCTTGCCGACCCGGTCATCTCCCTGCCAAGTATTCTGGTCGTCCGGAGGTTCATGGGGACCAGGCAGACCATTGCGTACGTGCTGCTGATCGTGTTCTTCTGCACGCTTGCCGGGTTCATCTATGGTTCGTTTGTGAGTTGAGAAAATGGAAGGCGCAGTGAATCAAACAATGGTGGGTAGGAGAACAGGAACATGATTGACGATGACCGGCCGGTTCTCCTCCTGACCTGCTCCGGGATCTCCCACACCGGGCAGCTCACCACCATAATCGGAAATTCTCTCCGGATCCGGCACCCGATCCTCATCACCCGGCATCTGCAGCTGACCGCTCTCAAACGTTCACTGGAGAATGAATTGAGCCACGATGAATACCTCATTGCAGTAGACGGTTGTGACGAAGGATGTGCGAAGAAGAGGATGGATCTGATCGGGAAGATCCCGGATGCTTACCTTGTTGCGACACGGGAAGGGATCACCAAGCGCGGGATGGAAGAGCCGCGATACGACGAGATAGAAGTGCTTTCCCATGCCATCGTGAAAACATTAAGGAATGAGAGACCAGAGAATACAAAAAAATCTGTCGATGAGAGAGATCATGAATAAAAAAGGAATATATGTTCTATCGGTTCTTATCCTGCTGCTCGCCCTATCACTTCTTGCAGCGGGATGTACTACCCAGGGTATTCCTCGTGAGAACAACGGGAGCAATCCATCAACATCAGTAGAGAAAGTTGAGATCTATCATTTCCATGCGACCCGGCAGTGCTACTCCTGTATCACGCTTGGGGCATATGCAGAAGAGACAGTAAAGACCTACTTTGCACCTGAAGTTGCCGCAGGAAAAGTCGTATTTGCCCACGTGAACGTGGATCTCCCTGAGAACAAGGCCCTGGTGGAACAATACGGGCCGACCGGATCGTCACTCTGGATTGGGGTATACAATGAAACTGGATTCCATAAGGAAGAAAATATCAAAGTCTGGTACAAGATTGGGAATAAAGACGAGTATACGACCTATCTGAAAGGAGTGATTGAACAGAGGCTGGCGGGGGACTTCTCCTGATTGATGTCATGGGCAGTATGGAGGCATTGGGGACAAGCGGGGTTCCCCTGGTCGCAGCATTCTTCATCGGGCTGCTGATGACCTTCTCACCCTGTCCTCTTGCCACCAATATCACGGCGATTGCTTATATCTCAAAGAAGGTTGGTGACAGCAGGCATACATTCTTTGTAGGAACGCTCTACGCCCTGGGAAGGATGACGGCTTACATCGGTATTACCGCTCTGATTGTCTATGCAGGGCTGAATATTCAGTCCATCTCGTTTTTCCTCCAGGAATACGGGGAGAAACTGATCGGCCCGTTCCTCGTCATCATGGGGATCCTGATGCTCGGGATTGTCGATATCCCATTTTCCGGCGGTCACGGCTGGCTCCGGAAGATTGAGCTGTATCTCGGTGAAAAGGGATACTTTGGAGCGTTCCTTCTGGGAGTCATCTTTGCCCTCGCCCTCTGTCCTTTTGCAGCGGTCCTCTTCTTCGGCATGCTCATCCCGATAGCCTTGAAGACCGGTGATGTAATCCTCGTTCCTGCAGTCTTTGCCATTGCCACGGCACTGCCCGTAATCATCATCTCTCTTGCTCTCGTGGGTGGGGTGAACCGGGTATCTGGGATGATGAAAACGGTGCAGAAGTTCGAAGAGTGGATAAAGTGGGCTGTTGCAGCCGTGTTCATGGTTGTGGGAATATACTATATCGTCATTGTATACGGGCCGATCATGGGGGTAGGGTAAGGTCATGTTGTCTCCCTGCCCGTGAATCCTTCTCCCATATGGGGGATTCCCGGCATCATCTTTCCTTAAAAGAGGATCGATACATGATTGAATTGTGATTAACTTCACGCCCAAACACGTGAAAATATTGGGATATGAACCATAGTTGACTGCCGCTCACGCAACCTGTGCAAGGATATGCCCGATCAACCGTTTCTCAGCTTTATGGATGTGTTCCAGCAGGGTAGTCTTGTGCATCCCCAACTTCTCCGCAAGTTCGCCGGCATTGATCCTCCTGGGATGATCGAAATATCCCTGGTGATAGGATTCAAGCAGGATCGTTTTCTGCCTGGGCGTCAGAATATCAAAAATCCCGCTGGCATCGGGATAATAATCGCAAACCGAGAGGATCTCGAGCCCCCACCCTTTCTCCGCAGCATCCGTTACGAATGTATTAAAGTCCTCCGGGTCCCCGACCATGCTGAATGACAGACAGTCGTTCTCGAAGACGACCGGGGGCTCGAACTTGGATCCATAGGTGAGGAGAAATCGGGTAATATCATTGGAAAATGTTCCCTTGACAAGACAGGTATATTCACGCCCCCTGTTCTGCAGCACGATGAGATTCGAGACGTAATTACAGTTGATCTGATCAACAGGAATCCCTTCCTTGATAGTAAACCTGCATACTTCGCTGTGCTGGTCGCCAGCCAGGTTGAAGAGCGAGACCACCTCGAACCGTTCGATGACCTGGCCATAAGATTTGCAGTAATCGAAGATATCAGCGGAAAGCCTGACCGTCATCTTCTTCATGAGCCGATCTGGTATGCGGAATGTGATATAATATATGGCCATACATGTATGGCTCAAATCATAACGCCTTTGCCTGCCTTTTCTTAATCAGACATTCCATGAGGAATGAACCATGAAAACAAACACCTCTACCGAAATCACAGACGCCAAGAGTAGGGAATTAACAGAACCCGGGGAAAAACACCAACCTTACGGATTCATTATTCCCGCCGGTATCCTTATCGGACTTGGCGTGGGTATGCTTGTCGACTACGTGGTTTCCGGCTTTCTGGTCGGACTTGGAATCGGATTTCTCGGTTCGGGCCTGCTTCCCCTCGTCAGGAAGCCACTGGAGAGCGAGTATACGCAACCGGGAAGCACGGATGTGACGATGCTTTTTATCGGAGCCTTCCTCCTCTTTCTCGGTATCAGTATTGTCTATGCGCCTGCTGTACTCTGGCCCTATGCCATTGCCGGATTCCTCGTCCTCCTGGGCATCTGGTTCCTGATTCGGGGATTTTTCCAAATTAAATAAGGATAGGATCACAGGACGGGTTCAGGTGGGACTGACATGATTGGTGCTGTTGCGGTAACTCTCCTTCCCCTCGGGTTCCTGATTATTTTATTCGGCGGAGGGGCGCACTTTCTGCGGAACAATATTGAACAGGACGGGGAGGCTCCGATACACAGAACCCTGTTTTACCTCAGTAAATACTCGATTCTTGCCATCTGGGG
>JAJRBV010000185.1 GCA_028679275.1 Methanoregulaceae archaeon | reverse complement strand
AAGAGCTTTACCTGCTCGGCTTTCCCAAGGTGACGCGTGGCATTGAGGGCGATGAACCCATCGGGTTCGAAGGATGAGAGGTTCTTTTTAAGCCACGAGGTGATATCGGCCATGGATTTATTACACTTATTTATTTCTTTTGGTTAAATAAGTAACCTAAAAGGAATTGCGCCAATTTTCCCTTTGGATGAAAGGAATCTCATGGAAGAATCCGTATCAGGAGTTCAATACATACTTGTTCCTGATGCTGAAACAAATATGTTATAAAAATATATTTATATAGTTTTCGCGCATTGTAATAATGCTGTACGGCGCGACAGGGTGGGCTCGTAGCTCAGTTAGGTAGAGCGCCTGGCTTTTAACCAGGTGGTCGGGGGTTCAAATCCCTCCGGGCCCGCTGCCGCGGAGCGGGCGGATTTTTCACAGACGAGGTATCTGACGACGATGAATGCTATTTGCACTCAGGGGGTTTAAATGAGCACGAGACTGAATGTGCTGGATCATGCGATGGTGCCGGATCACCAGATCATGACGGAGGAAGAGCTGGCCGGGCTGCTCTCCCTGTACAACATTACCAGCGAACAATTACCAAGAATTTATCATGATGATCCTGCAGTGAAGACAATCGGGGCAAAGCCCGGTGATGTGATACGGATCATCCGAACCAGTCATACAGCCGGAAGAGCCGAATCGTACCGACTTGTTATCAAGCGACCGAAAAAATAAAGGCGGGGCTGATATCTCTGATAGACCGGAGCGTATTATCAAAGGCGTATTTTTCACGTGAGCATGTTGCGCGCCACCAGCTTGACTCATTCAACAATTTTCTCCAGGCAAATCTCCAGAAAGTGGTCAATGAGCAGCGGATTATCGAGACTGACATAGAGATTCGTGGCAAAAGCAGCGAACCTGTATGGGTTGAGCTCGGAAAGATCGAAGTGAAGAAACCACTGGTGAGGGAAGCCGACGGGTCACAGGGTGACCTCTTCCCCAGTGAGGCACGGCTGAGAAACCTGACGTATGCTGCACCGATCATGCTCGAGTTGACACTCGTGCAGGGTGAAGACCGGCAGGAACCGGTGATTACCACCATCGGGCAGCTCCCGATCATGGTCGGATCTGCGTCCTGCAATCTCTCCGGGATGAGCGATGCTGAGAGAGTGTCGCACGGCGAAGACCCGTTTGATCCCGGCGGATACTTTATTGTAAATGGTACGGAGCGGGTGCTGATGACCCTGGAAGATCTCGCTTCCAACAAGATCATGACCGAATTTACCGAACGCTACAATGAAAGAATATACGTTGCCAAGGTATTTTCGCAGTTCCGGGGCTATCGTGCACTTGTCGTTGTCGAAAGGAACAGGAAAAACCTTCTCGAGGTTTCATTCCCTTCGGTGGCAGGACATCTGAGGTTTGTCGACCTGATGCGATCACTCGGTCTCGTGAGCGATCATGAAATTGTGAATGCAGTCTCGACCGATGAGGACATCCTCACCTTCATGATGCAGAATCTTGAAGAGAGCGAGTGCGACAGCCTCGAAGGCGGCATCATGTACGTGGGCAAGAAGCTTGCCCCTAACCAGACGAGGGATTACCAGAGGAAACGGGCGGAATTTGTCCTTGACAATTACCTGCTCCCGCACCTCAATTACCTGATGCCGGTCACCCTTAAGGAAGGCGATGAAGGATACCTGGAGGCGGTAGCAGAAGTGAGGCTTGCCAAGGCACACTTTCTCGGACGCATGGCGGAAGCATGTTTCGATCTCGTTCTCTCCAAGCGGCGGATCGATGACAAGGACCATTACTCAAACAAGCGGCTGAAGCTTGCAGGAGACCTCATGGAAGATCTCTTCCGTATCTCCCTGAACAGACTGACCCGGGATATCAAGTACCAGCTTGAGAGGGCGAGTATGCGTCACCGTGACCTTTCCATCGGGACGGCTGTTAGGGCAGATGTGCTGACAGAGAGACTCCTGCATCCGCTTGCAACAGGAAACTGGGTTGGCGGAAGAACCGGGGTATCCCAGCTTCTTGACAGGATCGACCACATGAGCGTCCTCTCCCACCTGCGCCGTGTCATCTCTCCATTGTCAAGGTCACAGCCTCATTTTGAGGCGCGAGATCTTCACCCCACCCAATGGGGAAGGATTTGCCCGAGCGAGACACCGGAAGGACCGAACTGCGGGCTTGTCAAGAATTTTGCCCAGATGGTGGAAATAAGCCGTGGAGTACAGGATGAAGATGAAGTGGTCCGGATGCTCTACACGCTTGGTGTTGAACATATTCGTGGTGATGTACGATGAAGAAGGCACGCGTATTCGTCGATGGAGCCCTGATAGGTCTCATCGATGATCCAAAGGCATTTGTTACCCAGATCCGGAACATGCGCCGCCAGGGAGCCATCTCAACCGAGGTGAATATCTCCCACAAGGAGTTCAATAACGATGTGGTGATTCACACCGATCGCGGCCGCGCAAGGCGCCCCCTCATCGTGCTCCAGAACGGAAAGCCCCTGATAAGTTCCGATGAGATCGAGAAGCTCTCCCGAAAGGAGACCGATTTCTCCTATTTTATCCGGAAAGGCATGATCGAGCTGGTCGATGCCGAAGAAGAGGAAGACCTGTTCATCGCTATGGATCCCGGGAAGATTACTCCCGAACATACACACCTTGAGATCGATCCGTCGCTGATTCTCGGAATTGGTGCCGCTCACGTGCCTTTCCCCGAACATAATGCGAGCCCGCGTGTTACGATGGGTGCAGGAATGGTGAAGCAGGCACTGGGTTTTGGAACTTCGAACATGAAGCTCAGGCCGGACACACGAGGCCACCTCCTTCACTATGTCCAGCGCCCCATCGTCCACACCCAGACTTCCGACCTGATCGGCTCCGATGACCGCCCGGGAGGACAAAATTTTGTGGTTGCGATCCTGAGTTTTGAAGGGTACAACATTGAAGATGCACTGATCTTCAACCGGGCGTCAATCGATCGCGGTCTCGGGAGATCCCATTTCTTCCGGACCTACGAGGGAGAGGAACGAAGATATCCGGGAGGCCAGGTGGACCGGATCGAGATCCCTGACGAAGAAGTAACCGGGGCTCACGGTGCAGAGAGTTATAAAAATCTCGATGATGACGGGGTAATCAATCCTGAGACCGTGGTAAACGAGAAGGATGTGCTGATCGGGAAGACTTCCCCTCCACGATTCCTCGAAGAGCCTACAAGCGATCTCATCACGGTTGAAAAACGGAGGGACACTTCGGTCACGATGCGCAGTAATGAGCGGGGGATTGTTGACACCGTTATTATCACTGAAGGTGAGAACAGCTCCCGCCTGGTAAAGGTAAGGACACGGGATCTGCGAATCCCCGAGGTCGGGGATAAGTTTGCCTCGAGGCACGGGCAGAAAGGGGTCATCGGCCTTATCGCAGCACAGGAAGATATGCCGTTCACAGAATCAGGTCTCACTCCGGATCTCGTCATCAATCCCCACGCCATCCCGAGCCGTATGACCATCGGGCATATGCTGGAAATGATCGGGGGCAAAGTCGGATCTCTCGAAGGCCACCGGATCAACGCAACGGCATTTTCGGGGGCACAGGAATCTGCACTCAGAACCTCGCTCAAGGAACTCGGATTCTCACATACCGGGCGCGAAGTGATGTATGACGGCATCACCGGAAAGCGGTTCAAGGCTGATATCTACGTCGGTGTCATCTACTACCAGAAACTCTACCACATGGTCTCGAGCAAGATGCATGCCAGGTCAAGAGGGCCTGTCCAGGTTCTTACCCGGCAGCCCACAGAAGGAAGGGCGAGGGAAGGCGGGCTCCGTTTCGGAGAGATGGAGCGCGATGTCATGATCGGTCACGGTGCTGCAATGGCTCTCAAGGAACGGCTTTTAGATGAGTCAGACAAGGTCCAGGAATATGTGTGTGCACACTGCGGCATGGTGGCCATGCTTGACAGGAAGGCCAATACTACCCGGTGCCTTTCCTGCGGTGGCGAGACCGACATCTATCCTGTCGAGATGTCCTATGCATTCAAGCTCCTGCTTGATGAGATGAAGAGTATGGGGATAGCTCCCAGAATGAAGCTTGAAGATGTGGTATAGGAGGAACAGGTCGTATGCCAAGTCCAAAACGTAT
>JAJRBV010000161.1 GCA_028679275.1 Methanoregulaceae archaeon | reverse complement strand
GATTCGGTCCCCGTGCTCGGGATCTGCCTCGGCATGCAGATGCTGCTCGAATGGAGCGAAGAGCATGGTCTTCATGCGGGGCTTGGCATTATCCCTGGCACCGTGCGTCGCTTCCAGAAATCTCCCGGTTTTAAAATTCCTCACATGGGCTGGAATTCGCTGGATCCGGTCATGCCCGATCACCCGCTGCTGTCAGGGATCAGGCAGGGGTCGTTTGTATATTTTGTCCATTCCTATTATGCAGATACCCCTGTCGAGCATACTCTCTCTTCGACCAGGTATATCCATCCCTTTGCATCGTCAGTCACCAGCGGAAACGTGCATGGCGTGCAGTTTCATCCTGAGAAAAGCGGCGCAACCGGTCTTCGCATCCTGGAGAATTTTATCGGGCTGATCTGATCCGGAACCAAAGCCTGTACCCTGAAATCCCCGGAAAAGCAGAAACTAATTATTATGGCCGTTCCAAAGAGCTGGATATGAGAAAGCGCATCATCCCCGCTCTCCTTTTTCTGGCGCTCCTTGTTGGAGCGGTACAGGCTTACGTCATCGCTATCGATGCGCCTGAAGAGATCCAGGCCGGGGCTCCGCTCGAAGTGACCGGGACAACCACCTTTCCTGCCGGAACCCAGTTTGACATCATCCTCTACAGGACCCAGTTTACCACCCCTGAACTGGTTGACAGGAGAATGATTGTTGTCGATGAGAGCAAAACGTTTGACGCATCGTTCCCGACAACGAGCCTTCCGGCCGGACAGTACAAAGTCGAGATCCAGTTCCTGCAGGATCCCGGATCAAGCCTTGGTTCCTCCTCTGTTACAATCAGGCTGGTGAATCTCATCGACCGGTCAGGAGAGATCGTGCTGACGGTTCCAAAAGACCAGAGCCTTGATGAGGCACTGGTCATAGAAGGATATATCCCTGAAATCGGGATTGCCACCATCACCCTGAAGATAGACGGCCCGAAAGGGTATTCTCTCCCCGAGCAGAATATCAGGACAACCACCACGCTCGGGTCCAAAAACGGATATTTTTCAAAGAGGGTGAATGTGACCGAACCGGGTAACTATTATGTGAATGTCAATGATTCAAAGGGATTTATCGCTCAGTTACGATATTCTGTCACTGATTCACCGGTGGTTACAGAGACTACGACGGAAACTCCAGGAGTAACGGGGACTACCCTCCCGGCAAGCCCGGGGCTTCCGGTGCCTGTTGCAGGTATGATCGCCGGACTCATCATTGCTGCCGCTCTGGTCGCCTGGAAGAGAAAATAACCAGTTTTTTTATTCCGTCAGGGAAGGATATCCTCCGATATGCATACCTTTCCAGATGCTGCAGTCATGCGGTTCCCCACGTGGTTCTTCCGGAGTTGTGTTCTGATCCATAGCCATTGGCCGGAGAGAGGCCGGGCAACGGTGTCCGGTAAGCAGGAACAGTTCAAGGCCTCATCAGGGGGCAGGAAAAACATGATTAATGCGAGAAGCTCTTCTGCCACCAGTAGGCCTCATACAGGATAAGGAGAAGGAGCACCAGGCATCCTCCCATAAAGAATGCCAGGACCGGGGCAGCAGATGACGGGAGCAACCGTCCGGTATCAGCCGGCGCCTTTTCTGCGAGCACACTGGCGACCCCTGATCCTTCCCCGTCATCAGTCTGGAATGCCAATGGGCCGGCAACCGGGGGCGCATTCTGCAGGAGGGGGAGGATCGCGAGCATCGCCATTGAAGCGATAATAACGATTACAAAGAGCGAGGCATACTTGAGCAGGATTGACCTTATGCTGGTGACCTTCGGAGCGACAATGAGGAGCTGGTCACGCAGGGCATATACCTTGACCTCCCGCCCTTTTACGCTGTACCTGGTCTCGGTGATCTCGATAAGGCCGGCATCAAGGAGGTTCTCGATATGATATTTCAGGGTCCCCATCGGGATATTCATGGTCTCTGTCAGGTCTGATGCAGTCTTAGGGCCTTCTGCAAGGATATGGAGGATATCATTTGCCGTCGGGCTTGCAATCGCCTTGCCGATTTTCTGTGCCCGTTCATCCCCGGGCTCAAGAACAATAACCTCTTCAGTCATTGAGTGCCGCCAGGATGCGCTCCTTTCCAACTTTCAGGGCAAGTCCGATCTGGTCAACCACGGGACCGCCTCCCTGCGCCATGGATTTCGAACCGCCGCCCTTTCCTCCGAGAAGGATACAAACCTGCCCAATAATATCTCCGGCATTGACCCGGTCAGTGCCGGACATCAGCACTACGTGTGCCCGCTCCTTTGCGCTGGCGAGCAGGGCCACCCCTCCCTTCTCGGCCACGTATGATGCAATCGACGCAAGATCCTTTGGCGGCAGATCGATCTCCCGGATGATAAGGGGGATTCCCTGGATGGTTTCGGGAGACAGGTTCCTGATTTCCATCTCCACCAGCTGCTGGGAGAGGCGCTCGATCTCTTTACGCTGCTCCTTCCATTCGGTGAAAAACCGTGCCACGGATGAAGGGAGGATATCCTGCTGGACGGAGAGGACTGCAGCAGAATCCGCAACGATCCGTTCCATGCGCTGCATGTACTCGACGGCTGCCATACCGGCGGTGAATTCCAGGCGTTCGATCCCGTCCTGGATATGCTCGACGCGGATAATCTTGATCATCCCGATATCACCCGTGCCGCGGCAGTGGGTCCCGGCACATGCCTCCACATCCCCGGCTACCTGAACGATGCGGATATCCTTGCCCGGGGGCACACCTCCCTGGTAAAGGGCAAACCCGAACATCTGCTCGGCCCGGGTCCGCTCTTCGTGCATAATATCTACCTTCTGGTCGGCCATGACCATCCTGTTGGCCGCAATCTCAATCCTCCTGAGCTCATCAGGAGTGATGTGCTTGTAATGCCTGATATCGAGCCGTGCACTTTCGACGCCTTTCTGGGCGCCGGCCTGGTGGATATGAGCCCCGAGAACCTCTTTTGATGCATGCAGCATCAGGTGGGTTGCAGTATGGTGGCGCATCAGCGACCAGCGCCTTTCTTCATCGATGATTCCCTTGACCCTGTCACCTCTTCTGATAATTCCCCCGGAAATATGGTGGATGATGACATCGCCAATCTTCCGGACATCATCAACCCTGACCATGCTCTCTGCCCCAATCAGCATCCCGCTGTCGGCAGGCTGCCCCCCTCCTTCCGGGTAGAAGAGTGTCTGGTCCATGACCGCATACCCGTCAAAAAAGTCGATGACCATTGCATCGAACTCCATACCGCAGGGCAGCTCGTAGTAGAGCTTGCGGGTCTGGGGGAGACCGCCGATCCGGTCTTTATATCGTGCATACGGGTCCTGCCCTTCTTCCCCCCCGGACTCTGAATGCATATCAGCGATGAGCGAGTAGAAATTGTCAGGAAGTTCTACTACGGCCCCCTCGGCAACAGCAATGTCCCGGGTTATATCGGGGGGAATACCGTGGGAGTCATAGAGCGTGATGATCTCCTTGAGGGGGAGACGCTCCCTCTTTGCCTTATAGGTACGGGCAACTTTCTGGACGATTTTTGTCCCACGGGTGAGGGTAGCAATGTACTTCTCGACTTCCCGATCGACAATCTCCCTCACGATAATGATATCCTGCTCGAAGGAGCCTGTCCCGATGATCCGCATCTGCTGTTCGATGAGCTCGGCGAGGTTGTCCTTGATCCCGAGGTCGTTCATCATACGGAGGGTCCTCCGTAGAACGAGACGGGCTAGGTAACCTTCCTGTACATTCGAAGGCACAATGCAGTCCCCGAGCATATAAGCAAGGCAACGGGAATGGTCCACGATGGCATATACCTTCTCGATCGGGGTGATCATCCGGTCAAGCTTCTCGATAGGGACATCGATGGCAGTGGCGACCCTCTTCCTGAGCTGATAGAGGTTGGTCCCTGATATATCCATAACACCGGCAAATTTGGCATTGAGGGAAAGGATTTTCGTGTACTCCTGGTTGTCAAGAAAATGTTCGAGACCTGCCGATTCCATCACCCTGCTGACCATCTCCGGGAACACGGCATCGTAAATTGTCGGGGACCCCCTTGATGCCCAGACAAGCCGTTCAAGGCCGTACCCGGTATCCACGATCCAGTTCTTCATCGGGTAATAGGGCTGCCCGTCTAGATCGACAGGCGGTTTCCCGGTCTTCTGGCGGCCGAGGTTCATGAAGACAAGGGTGGCTACCTCGAGTCCTCCAATCAGCACTTCGAGGCTCGGTCCTGCATTCCCGCCCCCGATCCACGGGTGCTCCTTGTAGGTTACCTGAAAAAGATCTCCCCCGATAGATGAAAGGAACTGCTCACAGAGTTCTACCGTCCGGTCCTTCCAGTAAATCTCTTCAAAATCTGAGTTGAACGCATGGTGCGCCATCATCTCAAACAGCGTCAGATGTCTCCCTGAACGCCCGACCGAATCGAGGTCGTTTAACCGGATGCAGGGCTGGGATATGGTAAGGGGATTTGCGGGGGGCGGGACGACGCCACTGGTTACCCATGGCTGAAAATCGGCAATGGAAGCGATAGTAAGGTAGAGGTCAT
Organism: Methanoregulaceae archaeon; assembly: GCA_028679275.1. Taxonomy (GTDB): domain Archaea; phylum Halobacteriota; class Methanomicrobia; order Methanomicrobiales; family Methanospirillaceae; genus UBA9949. The sequence goes on along the minus strand of JAJRBV010000161.1, from coordinate 2,494 downwards.
CCCTCCACCTTGCAACAACCGGATACCGCTCGATCCGCGTATGGTGGTTCCGCTCGAAGAACGAGAGATAGGCTTCCCGCATCTCGTCCACATTGTGCCGCCGGAAGACAGGATTGCTGATGAAATTGTAGGTTTCGCAGGGGGCATCCCCGCAGATGTCCAGGTCCGGGTTCCGGGTCCAGAACGCTGCGCCGCATTTCCTGCATACTTTCCGGGTCAGCCCCTGGTTTTTAAAATATTCGAGCTGGTATTCGTCCTCGAGCATGGAAAACCACGTTGTACCTTTTATTTTGGATTTTTTACGATAAATATTGTTTGTCCGGCGGGTCTTCCGCTGTCCATGTGTCCTGGTACCAGAGATCTATCTCATCGAACGACCCGATAGCAGAAGCAATCCTGACCGCCAGCTCATGCCAGCAGCGGCCTTTCCGGAAGATAAAGTCCCTGCAGGTGCAGAAATCATCATCGACAACATACTCATCGGATGCTCCGACAACGACAAAAAAATCTCGGTACTTCTTGATCCGCTGCTCATCAATGGCCTGCAGGGCTTTTCTCCCCCTCTCCCCGTATATATGGATAATCTCCTCCCGCAGCTCAGGGGTGAGAGCCTTTTTCTCTGCAAGCTGTTCGAAAAGCTGGATTATCTCCATGTTGCCATTACCGGGGGATCATCGATAAACCTCCAGCCCATCCGTTCTGCAAGCCGGCGCATCCCCGGAGCTTCGAGAGCATAATGGGTGGATTCGATAAGGGGAAGGGGGGAAATCCGTGCTACTGAATGCTTCAGCTCTGCTGAGAGATATGCCTTCGCACCAAGGGATGCAGCCTCCCTGATACATTCCAGGTCAAACCCGCTTCCTCCAGCAACCCCGATCCTGCATGGCAGTTCCACAACCCCCCACGTGCGCAGGGGGGAACCAAGCCGGCTGACGAATCCTGCGATATCGAGGCTGCAGTCGCCGCAGACACCAAGGGTCATCCCTGCGACTGAGGTGAGTCCGAGGAGATCTGCCAGGGCATCGTTTATTCCGCCCTTTGCATGATCAAAATTGGTATGCATTACATAGATATTCAGGTCCGCATCCAGCACCTGTTTCAGCAAGGAACCCAGCGGCCGGGAGACCGATGTGACGGGAGACCAGATGGGGGTGTGATGCACGATGAGCATATCAGCCCCGGACCTGACCGCCTCACTCACGACCGCCGGGGTTGCATCAAGGGCACACATCACTCGCCCGATTTCAGGTCTCCCCTCAATAATAAGCCCGATTCTCCCTGCATCCATCTCATCGGCACACTCGGGTGGGGCAATCTCCTCGAGATCCCGGATTACCGCCCTGATATCCATGGGAAGGTATCGGTTCCCGCGAGGTAAAAAAGTAAGTAATTACCACGGGTAATATACAACAGTTATAAATATTCTCAAAAGAACATTATGGCTATGGAAAAGACCATCAGCCTGATCAGTGAGCGGATCAGGGACGGGAATGCACGGGTGGTCACGGCTGAGGAGATGCCCGGGATCGTTGCGGAGATCGGAGAGGAAGAAGCATTACATGAGGTCGATGTCGTTACCACGGGAACTTTTGGGGCGATGTGCTCTTCCGGGGCTTTCTTAAATTTCGGGCACGCCGATCCCCCTATCAAGATGGAACGGGTCTGGCTCAACGATGTGGAGGCATACGGGGGCATCGCAGCGGTCGATGCTTACATCGGGGCGACGCAGAAGTCAGCAACCCGCGAAGAGAGTTACGGGGGTGCCCACGTCATTGAAGACTTCATCGCGGGAAAAACAGTTGAGCTCAGGGCTCTTTCAACAGGGACTGACTGCTATCCCCGGCGCACGATCACCACCGAACTTCTCCTGGAGAACCTGAATCAGGCCATCATGGTGAATCCCCGGAACGGGTACCAGCGATACAATGCAGCCTCGAATTCTACGGACCGTAGCCTGTATACCTATATGGGGATGCTCCTCCCTAACTGCGGGAATATCACATATTCCGGGGCAGGGCTTTTAAACCCGCTTGCCAATGATCCCCATCTTCGTATGATAGGGGGCGGCGTCCCGGTTTTCCTTGGGGGAGCCCCCGGAATGGTGATCGGTGAAGGTACCCAGCATTCTCCTGGGGGGGGTTTTGGGACACTCATGGTGACTGCTGACATGAAGGCGATGTCCCGTGATTATCTCAGGGCTGCAACCATGACCGGGTATGGCGTCACCCTGTACATGGGCCTTGGAATCCCCCTCCCCATACTCGATATTGAAGCGGTCAGGAGTACGGCGGTCCGGGATGAGGATATCAGTGTTGATGTGATCGATTATGGTATTCCCTCCCGATCCCGCCCGTCTCTTCGCAAAGTCAGCTATGCGGAACTCAAGAGCGGTTTTATTGAGCTGAACGGGGAAGAGGTGCGGACCTCCTCACTCTCAAGTTTCCGGAAAGCCCGGGAGATAGCCCATATCGTCAAGGAATGGGTGGAAGCGGGA
>JAJRBV010000094.1 GCA_028679275.1 Methanoregulaceae archaeon | reverse complement strand
ATGATCACTTCAGGAGTGAAACCTGCCTGCCTGATCAGCATGGATACCTCGGGAAGACCGGTAAGGGACGAGATCAGGAGGAGCCCTCGCCCGCCCGGTGCAAGCACCCTGCCGATCCCGGAAAGGAACTTCGCGATGACCGCACAGCCATCCGGGCCACCGTCAAGGGCATACTCGAACCAGTCATCCATCCGTTCATCGGGAGTCGTGGGGAGGTAGGGTGGGTTGAAGAGCACCAGATCAAAGGTGCCGCATATGCCTGAAAAGAGATCGGTCCTGACAACCTCTACACCGGCATCCCGTGCTGACCTCACTGCGTTTGGATTGATATCGGTAGCAATCACACGGGCCTGCCTGCGCAGAACCGCGGCAATCGCCCCACTGCCACACCCGATCTCAAGCACCCTTTCACCATCGCGGCATTCCTTTTCGGCAGTCCGGAGAAGAAGCCACGTGTCCTCTGCCGGTGCATAGACTTCCGGATGCGTCATTCTGATGCCACGTTTGAAATCGTCGCAAAGTCCTCGAGGTAGAGCGATTCCGGGCGGGAGACGAGTATCTCCTCGGGAAGGCCGGCAAGCATCTTTTCTGCAATACCAGGATCAAGAATCCCGGCAGAGTTTCTGATGCAGTTTCTCACGGTCTTCCTCCTGTGGGCAAAGAGCGCCCGTACCACATCGGCATACAGCGCTTCGTCCGAGATGGGGAAGAGCGGGCCCCGCGGGATTATCTTCACCACCGTTGACCGGACCTGGGGTTTCGGGGAGAAAGCCTGCGGGGGGAGGTCAAAACACCGCTCAACGCAACAGTAGGTCTGGACCATGATCGAGAGTCGCCCGCATTCCGGTGTTCCGGCAGGTGCGACCATCCGGCGGGCGAATTCTGCCTGGTACATGAGCACTGCCACCTCAAACCCTGCTGCGAGCAGCCGGAAGGTAATCTTTGATGAAGCAGAATATGGCAGGTTCGATACCACCACGTCGAATGGCGGGAGATCGCAGCGGACGGCATCTCCCTGAAAGACAGCAAGCCTCCCCTCCTCGATTTCATCAGCAAAAAAAAGCGTCAGTTCTTCAACAAGGCTGGGATCGATCTCTACCGCATTGACCCGGGCACCCCGGTCAAGCAGCTCTTTTGTGAGGATACCCTCGCCCGGGCCGATCTCGAGGACCAGCCGGCCCTCAAGCTCGATCAGCCCGGCAATACGCCGGACCGCATTCTTATCGGTCAGGAAGTGCTGATCCTTCGGCGCTCTCATTTCGAGGTGAAGACGTGATACTTCACATTCGGGTCCTGGAGTTCCTCGAGAATCCGGTTCACCACCATCTTTTCAGGATGGGGGATGGACTTTATCCTCTGACTGATATCGGAGAAACTCTCAAAAGGCTTCTTTTCGCGCTCAGTGAGGATCTCCCACATCAGTTTCTTTCCGATCCCCGGAAGGAGGTGAAGCATGTGCAGTTTCGGTGTGATCGAGATGGACTTGTTGAAGAACTGTACAAATTCAGGCTCCTTTTCCCTGACCAGCTGCTCGACAACGAAAGGAAGTTCGACCTTCGCGGTCTGGGTCAGCTCGTCGTAACTGATCCGCCGCTTGACCCGCTCGATCTTCTCCCGTTCTCCTTCACCGATGTACACCCGTTCATGGATCTGGATATTCATAGATTTGGGCACCAGTTCGAGAAGTTTGAACTGCGAGATCCCGACTGCCTGGACGAGAGCTTCCCGCTTGAAGACCGGCCGGGGATCATCGGGATGCCCTCTCTGGAGTACGTCGAGGACTATGGCATTGATCTCTTTTTTTTCCGTCTTCATGGAAAGGACCTCAGAGATATGCCTTCACGATGCCGACAATGGCATCGAGCTCTTCACCGGTTAGGGAAAATTTTTCCTTTGCATAAATAGCCCGGAGCTCGTCCCTGGTCCGGGGTGCGATATTGGCGATACGGTAGGCGATATCGGGTTTCATCTTCTCAAGCGTCAGAAGTTCCTTTACGAGATCCCGGGACTTTTCCGCCGGCATTCGGGAAGTCTGGTTGGCATGCTCGATGCTTTTGCGAAGCTCATACGACATCTCCTTCTCTGATGCGATTCGCTCAGCCTCAACCTTCATCAGGACCTCGCGGACCTCGGACAGAGTAACCCTCTCTTCGCTAAGAACAGCCTTTACCTTCATGCCAGTCTCCTGACTCCAGAGATTTACTTTTGTGCTTTTAGATGTTGCGGTCTGGCGATAACGATCTTATCCTTGTCGCCATCCCTCACGGCAAGCAGCCAGGCACGCCCGCGCTGGCCGACAACCGTCCCGGTCTTTCCATGGAACCTGCGGTGCGGCATTCCCTTCTGGATGCTCGGCTCGCAGACCACATGCACCTTCTGCCCGGGCTCAAACTTCTGGATGAGCGAGGTTACGGGCAGAATACCGCGCCGTCTGATCTCTTTCTTGAACTTGTATCGCGTTTTCTTTCTCGGTCCGTTATGATGTGCCATGATTTCTCACTCCTCCCTGGTGCGTTCTACCTGCACCACATCGAGTCTTGAGACCCTTGCAGGTCTGCCAAGGATCTCGGCAAGACTTGGCCGGGTTCTGCCGTTGTCCCCGGAAATGAGCTCCTTGATATAGAGACCGGCTTCACCGGTCACCTCGATGACATACCCGTCCGGTTCATTTCCAAGGTATGTTATCTCCGTGGCATGCCGTTCACGGATCTTGTCAGCCCTTCGGTGAGCGACCCGCTGCGGGGTGCGCTGGTATATTGTCACTCCTTTAAGGGCTTCTAAGGCAGACTGAAGCTCAGGTAAGGACAACGGGTCCTGTATCTCGACCAGGATCCTGTATCTTTTATGCCCTTTGTCCGATTTAATGGTTTCCACCTCGCCACGCCGGGTCCAGCGCTCAAGCGAGACCTCAACCCTGCCGGCAGCCGAGCGGTTGATCGTTTCCTGGAGTGCCTGCAGATCAACTCTCCTCCGTAATGGTCCGACTATCTCCATCACAAAGGGACGGCCCGAACCGATCATCAGAGCATCGATGTCCTCCCGCCCGGCGCCGTGCAGCACCGCTCCCCCCGCAGAGAACAGTTCCATCGCGGGCCTTCCTATCAGCTCCTCGACCGAATCCTGGTACATTTTCCCTGTAAAACTGCATCGTTCACAGCCAGCCCCCCTGCATACCCGGCAGTCCCAGTGTGTCTGAGGTATTCCCCGTTCAAGTTTCCTGTACCTGCCATAAAAAAAGACAGGGTTCACCTGGACGCTGACCTCGCCCGATGAAAGGTCAAGGATGGCCAGAACATCAGGATTCGTAAGATCCGCTTCTTTTCCTGTCAGCAGGGCAACGGTCTTTCCAACCTCGCGGTTCATCTCGGATTTGAGGGGTTCAGGTGACGGGAGGGAGAGATCGCTCCAGACCATCTCCTCACTTTCCGCCATGAGGGGGGGTATACGGGTCCCGATAAGGAACGTCGCACATTCGATCCCTTCAAGAGCTGTTTTTACTTTTTCTGCCCATTCCCGGACCTGGAGAAAGACATCCTGGCAGATCCAGCAGGTTCCCGTGTGCGGGAGGAACGGCTCGTTAAGGGAGAGGGCATGGCTCACCCTGAGGGCATACCCCCTCTGGTCGTTCGAGAGTCCGAAGGAACGCTTTCCCACCATCCTTCCAAGGCAGTGGTCGCAGATCTCCCCGTAAGCAAGTATGTCCCCGGTCATCCCTACGAGGTCCATCCTGCAGCCCTCCTGTCCAGCTCGTTTTGGAGCACAGTGATAGTGTGATCGGCATGCAGTGCTCTCGGGCCAACGGAAAATACCGGCAGGTCTCCTGTCTGCATGATCTCCCCTTCTGTCAGGTTCATATGGTCGCTTAAAAGGTAGTTTTCGGGAAGTGATGAGACGGTACGCACATCGGTTCCCGATTCGTCAAGCAGCACAAACCGGTGTCCTGAAAGCAGGTCCTCCAATCCCCCCTTCCGGACATAAACCCCGGGAGTGGATTGCCGGAATTCATCACCTGCGTGGATATCAAGAGCCTTTTTGATCAGTGAACCCGCACTCCGCTCATCCGGGCTGAGGTACCGCACGTTCTCTCCCGAGAAGAGAATTGTCCTTGGCGGGTCCGGTGGTCCGAGCAGGACAAGGTAGACCTCAACATCGCGTCTCATGCCGTGTGAAAGGAAAAGAGAGGTGGTTACGCACCGGCAGAGGACATCCAGCCTCCCGGCACCACCCGGCATATCATTCAGGGAGAAATCATCGGCAGTATGCGCAAGGTGACCGAGCACGGCAAACCGTATCATCCGGCTACATCCCACCGAAACGCTTCATCATCCGCTGCATGTTGAACTTTCCACCGGCTCCCCGCACGCCCTTGAGAGCCCGTTTCATGTTCTTGTAATACTTGATGAGTTCGCGGACCTCTTCGGGAGACGACCCCGATCCTGATGCAATCCGCTGGATCCGGGAGCTGGAGAGGACCGATGGATCATCAAGCTCGGTTCCGGTCATCGAGTCCATGATGTACCGGTACCGGGCCATTTTGGCACTGGTGACATCGTATACCTCCCCGGGCACCTCGACATTTCCAAGCGGAATCATGCTCATGATCTGCTTCAGAGGGCCCATCTTGTTCAGGGCTTCAAGCTGCTTATACATGTCCCGGAGGGTGAACTTGCCCCGCATCATGGCATTGACATCGATCTCTCCCTCGGTAACGGTCTCCTGGGCCCGCTCCACAAGAGCCTTGAGATCCCCCATACCAAGCAGCCGGGAGATGAAGCTGTCGGGTTCAAACCGCTCCAGATCCTCGATTGTCTCGCCACTCCCGATGAAGACAATCCCGGACTGTGTCTCCGTGACGGCAGAAAGGGCCCCACCCCCCTTTGCGGTACCATCCATCTTGGTGATGATGACCCCGTCAATGCTGATGGCATCATGGAACCGTTTCGCCTGATCCCGTGCCTGCTGCCCGAGAGCGGCATCGATCACGAGCCACCGGTGGGTTGCTTTCGTGAGGACATTAAGGTCAATGATCTCCTGGATGAGATCTTCCTCAAGAGCGTGCCTTCCCTGGGTATCAACGATGACTACTTCCGCATTCCCGAGCGTCCCCAGCCCCTCTTTCACGATAAGACGGGCATCCTTCTCCCCCGGATTTCCGTAACAGGGGATGTTTATCTTTGCACACAGGGTGCTGAGCTGGTCATAGGCTCCGGGTCTGAACGTATCCGCACAGATGACAGCCGTCTTCAGGCCCTTCCTCTGGAAGTACCGTGCAAGTTTTGCCGTGGTGGTAGTCTTACCGCTCCCCTGGAGCCCGGCCATCAGGATCCTCTGCGGCTCAAGCTTCACTTCTCCTGAAGCACCGACGAGTTTCACCAGTTCCTGGTAAACGATCCGGAGAACGTGCTCCCGGACTGACATTCCCTTCGGCGGTTCTTCCTCAAGCGACCGGTTCTTGATCGCCTGCGAGAGCTGCATCACGAGCTTCACATTGACATCTGCCTGCAGGAGTGCACGCTGGAGATCCTTTATGAGCTCCTCAACGGCAGCCCGGTCAATAACGGTCTTTCCCGCCAGCTTCTTCAGTGCATCCTTGAGCGAAGTGCCGAGACGGTCGATCATTGGGCCTCCTCGGAGAGCAGATCCCCGACCACCTGGTCAGGTGAAAAGGGTGTCAGGTCATCATATCCCTGCCCTGTGCCGAGGAACATCAGGGGTTTTCCAATGGTGTGTGCAATCGATATCGCGGCCCCGCCTTTCGGGTCCATGTCTGCTTTCGTGAGGACCACGGCATCTGCACCGACCGCTTTCTCGAACTCGTGCGCCCGCACCACTGCATCGTTCCCTGCAACCGCTTCATCGACATACACGATGAGATCGGGTTTCATGACCCTCCGTATCTTGTCAAGCTGGTTCATGAGGTTCACCCGGTTATGAAACCTCCCGGCGGTATCCGCAAGCACTGCATCAATATGGTGCGCCTCTGCATACTGGACGGTGTCATAGAGAACTGCTGAAGGGTCACCCCCGGCCTGGTGCTGGATGATTTTTATGCCAAGGCGTTTCGCATGGACATCTATCTGTTCCAGTGCTCCGGCGCGAAAGGTATCCCCCGCCCCAATGACGACCGAAAATCCGTTCTTCTTCAGGTAGGAGCCGACCTTGGCAACCGTCGTTGTCTTTCCCGTGCCGTTCACACCGGTAAAAAGTATCTTGACGGGCCGGTCATGGGATTTGATGTAGGAGACGAGATCGAAACCTTCACCGAGGACATCAAGCAGTGCATCCCGGAGCGCGGCTGCCACGATGGCATCGACCGGCTCACCGATTTTCCTGCGGCTGCCCGTAAGGTCTTTCCTGATATGGCTGATAATCTCCTCGGTGACAGGGAGCGCGACATCATTTTCAAGAAGGACCATCTCGAGCTCAGAGAGCGGCTCTCTGATATCCTTCTCATTAATCAGGAATTCACGGTCGGTGATGAGGACTTTGACTTTTCCGATGATTGTGACGCCCTTCTCCTTTTCAGCCTGATGTTCTGCAGGAGGGACGCTCTCTTTATCGGATGCAGACTCGATGCTCTGGGAAAGCCCTTCCTGTATCCTGTGGAGCTTCGCACGGAGCCCTTCAAACATACCGATAATACTCCCCAGTCACTCTTCCCCTGCTCTCATAACAGGTCCCGGCTGCATCTGCGCCATCTGTGCCTGCTGGTAGCCGATCTCAATTCTCCGGGCGATCTCATTCATCTGCCCCCGGAGCCGGTCGAGCGTTTCGGCAACCTTCTTTGCAGAGGCCTCCATCTCGGTGATACGGTCCTTTAAATAGTCCTGCGCAGCCGCATTTGATTTCTCAACAATTACCTCTGCTCCGATGTTGAGGAGAACACGGTCCGGGTCAAGAATGCGGGCACGGACACTCACCCCTCCCCCAATCTGGAGCAGTACAACGCTCCCGGGCGCTGCTGCGGCACCTTCAAGTGCATCAATAGCGGCAATCGCTTCCATCCTGCCTTCTTCGAGAAGTGAGAGCTGCTGGGTAAAGATCTCAGCCTGCTGCCGGTATTCGTTCAGGTACATCTGCAGGGACTGGATCTCCCGTGGGTCCACGCGGTCCACGTTATTCACCATTCACAGGATCAACGGCACTAACGGTGATATACCTTCGTTTCAGGTGGTGCTTGCTCCCGATAACCGCGAAGGTGCGCTCTTTTGCCTGTACTGCATTGGGCGCTTCAATCACCTTGCTGTAGGGGTGCCATTCATCCCCGATCATGAAAGTGCCCTTCACCTCAAATTTCATGTTTTCCATCATTATCTCTCCAGAAATCCAAATATATCCTCGATTCTTCCCAGTTCGAACCCGGTGGTCTCCATCCCCGCAACATACCCCCGTGAGTTTGCAACAAGCCCTGTCCCGACAAGGCCGCTCCCCATGTTTACCGACCCGGTACCGATCGGGAGATCCGTCAGGCTCTCGAGCCGGGCCATCTCATGGCGGGATGTACGGGGGTGCACCATGATACCCCGGTTGGATGCGACCGCTGCCATACCGACCGTCTTTATCCCGGCCAGGGTGATCCTGTGCACGGGTGTCCGTAAAATCTCGCTAATCTCCTTTGCCATCGTTTCAGGCATATCAGGGTGCACGAGGGCCAGGGAATCATTGGCAAGAATGATATTCCCGGCGGCATTCATCGTATGCTCAAGCAGGCAGAGCTCCCGGTATTCAGAAAGCCGGGCGATCTCACTCTCACCGGCAAAGCCGCTCACCACGAACCCGTGCCGGTTTCCGGCTAGCAGGGAACCTACAATCTCACTTCCCTGAAGGCTGGTCTCGACTATCTCCACACCAAGGATATCCGAAAGTACTTCGCGGAAATCCCCCGGTGCAGTGGGGGGGACCACAGCGATGTCATCAAAAACCCTGACAAATACGCCGATATTCGAATCCCCGCCAAACGAGACCGTTCTTTCCATATCATTCCTCGGCAAGTTCAGCCTGGACCTGCCCGTCGTCAAATTTCATGGCACGGACACGCACACGGGATGGCGGGTTCTCTGCGCCCCTGTCCCATATCTTTTCGTTGATGCTCCGGTCAAGTTTCACATCGGTGCTCTTCAGGTGCTTCTCCAGGTACTTCCGGATATCCTTTATGGCTGTGTGGCTTCTCTTCCAACGCGGAGCACGACGTGCATCGCGGAGAGGGATAATGTAAATCTGTTCCTGTGTCTTTTCCGCCATGTTCCTACACCTTCAGGGCGCTTCGTCTCCAGTTCCGGCGCCGCGGGTGGGCGACCACTGCACGCTTCGTGCGGAGCATCACCCATTGGGGAACCCGCCTGTTCTGTTCGCATGCCTTTGCGAGTCTCATCTTGAAACCTTTTGTTGATTTACTCATGATTAGTTCACCTCTGTACCCGGTTCAGCCCGCGAGAGAACAAGTGACTGCTGGTGATCCGGCGGAAAAAAAGTCCGTGGATCCAGACCCCGTATTGCGATCCCGTTCCGGATCGCGCGTTCGTAGTCACCGTTTGCGATCTCTCCTGTCTGCCCGCTGGCAATGATGAAGTGGCGGCGAACAAGCCGGTCCACTTCTTTTCTCCCAAACCCGAGAAGAGGCCTCAGGTAAGAGCACCCGGTCCTGTCCTGGACACTCTGCGCCTCATCCCGGGTAAGCATCGGAACACGGTCATCCATGCGTGTACCATCCGCCACGATCGGATAGTCGTGGCACAGCATTTCAATCGCCCTGCGGTGAATTTCCTGAATCGCCCTGTTCGGGTACCCGCTCGTGATGACCATTTCAACGACCTCTTCCAGAAAACCTTCTTTAAAGATCCTTCGCTTCCACGGGAGACCTGTTGCCCGGGCTGCGTTTTCAACTCCTCCGGTCTCATCTCCTGATGAGAAGACGAAAGTGTTCAGCTCGACTTCATAATCACGGGAGAGGAGAAGAGCTGCAAGGGCACTGTCCTTCCCACCGGAAAAGAGCACCCCAGCCTTCATCCTTTCCTTCTGATATTAAATTCCTTCCTGGCTGGCTGGATCTGCTGCAGCAGGGCTTTCAACTGCGCATCAGTGATCTTCTGTTTGAGACGACCGCTCTGGGCAAGCTGCACAAGCTGCTGCTCGATTGCCCGGGCAAAGTCCGGCCGGGTCAGCCTGATGGCATTGAGCCGCTCCCGGGCTTCAGGTTCAAGAATCTGCAGGAGGATCATGTGCAGCTGGGCATCCGCCTGTTTCTGCCGCTCCATCTCCTCCTGCATCATCTGCTGGTCTACTGCCTGCTGCTGCATCTGGGCCATCCTTTTTCGCCGGATTTCAGCAAGCTCGTCGTCTCCCATCTCAGCCCCTCCGGGTTCAGGCAGTCGTTTCTGCCTGTTTTACCAGGCTCCGGGCAAGATTGTCCATAAAAGACATCCCCTGGGGCGAGACCCTCCGTCCTGTCTTGTCATGGACAATGAATCCTGCAGCCTCGAGCTGCTGGAGCGATTTTCTGAGGATCGACCCGCTTCCCTTCCGGAACTGGGTCGGACGGGAACCGCGATCCTTACCGCCGCCATAAAACGTCCTCATCCTCTCAACGCCGATCGGCCCGTCAATATAGACCCGGCGCATGATGGATGCGACCCGGACAAACCACCATTCGGGGTTCTCCGGGGGCATCTCCTTGTGTACCCCGGTCTTCGCAAAAAGCGACCAATCAGGGGGGGTGATCTCCGGCTTTTTCTTTAGTTCCTCCGCGAGGGAACGAATGAATCGATCAGCCGGGACATCGTATACCGTTGTCATCCTGGAAACCTCACTGTCACCGAATTGATATAACAGTCTTTACATATTGGTTCATAATACTTTTATATATTTCGAGCAGGCATACCGCCGCAGGAATAAAAACAGACCGCTCTTATTTTTTCTGGCGCCGTGCAAGTACCATGGTCCTTCCCCGGACGTCAACCAAAAGAGCCCCGGCACGCGCTGCGACAGCTGCGGGATCAACTTCGACATTCTGGAGCCATTTTACTTTGACAACGGTTCGCTTTTCCAGCTGGTCCGTGATCTCCTGAATAATCGTATCGCTGCATCCCTGCTTGCCGATCCAGACGGTCGGACGGAGATCCTGCATCGGTTTTTTATTGTTGTCTCTCTTCATGCCTCTTTTTCACCGGAATCCGCATCTGCCTCCCGCATGAAAGGCAGGTCATAATCACCTTTCCCCGCGCTATCCTCACTCTCACGTTTCTTCCCGGCACCAGGAACCGGTAACAATGCCGGCAGAACTGCTTTCGCAGGAACCGGTCGATCCTTACGCGGTGGCGCATCGAGATCTTCCTCGCCAGCGCCACGCACCGATCGCTTTTTAGGGGATCATCCTGAAAAAACTCTCCCGCCCTGCAAAAGAGGACTGCAATCCTCTCCCTTGCTATCTTTTTTGACCGGGGGGGCGGTGAGCGCATGATCGGGTCCTCCTGCTGTTCCTGAACTCCAGACAGTCCGAGTACCTGTTGCTGTGAGGGTTTATCATGGTGATCTGCGCGATGGAATCAGCAGTCTGGCATCAGGGGGTGTGCCTGGTGTTTCCCGGGGATGCGGTTCTACCCGGGAGAATCCGAACCCTCCTCCCCTCAACCATAAGCCGATCTTCACAGAAGAGACGGATCGCTTCAGGAAGGCAGCGGTGTTCCATAGCAAGGATGCGCGCGGAGAGTGTTTCTTCTTCATCCTCCTCTTCAACGGGCACACATGCCTGTACAATCACCGGACCGGAGTCCATCCCTTCATCAACAAAATGCACCGTGCAGCCCGACACCTTCACCCCGTACCCGAGTGCCTGCCGCTGGGCATGGAGCCCGGGAAAACCAGGAAGAAGGGCAGGATGGATATTCATGAGCCTCCCATGGAACTGCTTTACGATGCCGCTGCCAAGGATACGCATGTAGCCGGCCAGTATGTAGAGATCTGCTGAAAGCTCCTCCATCACCCGGCATAATGCCTGTTCGTATGCCTCCTTTGTCGGGTATGCCGCATAGTCCACGATATAGACAGGCACCCCCGCCTTTTCTGCCCGCTCTATCGAGTAAGCACCCGGGTTATCGGTGATGAGCCCGCAGCAGGAGGCAGGTATCTCCCTTCTGTCGATTGCATCGATAACTGCCTGGAAGTTGGATCCCCTGCCTGAAGCGAGAACGGCTATCCGTTTCACCGGCATTATGACTCCCCGCCATCTTTCCCTGCGGGAGGATTATGGAGGATCAGCTTGACCTTTACGATCCGGCGTGAGAGCATCTGCATGACCACAAGCGTCACATGAGTATCGGCAAGATGCACGGTCTCCCCGGGATGGGGGATATGCCCGAGCCGCTCGATGAGAAGCCCGCCGATGGTTTCGTACGATTCATGCACGGGAAGGTTGATCTCAAGCTCTTCATTCAGGTCCTCAACCCAGATCTTTGCATCCACAAGGAAAATGCCCTCACCGGTTTTCTGTATCCCGGGCTCTTCGCGGTCGAATTCGTCCAGGATGTCTCCCACCAGTTCCTCCAGGATGTCTTCCACCGTGAGTATGCCAATAAAACTCCCGTATTCATCCAGAACTATCGCAATCTGGACCTTCCGAAGCTGCAGCTCCTTCAGCAGGTCATCGATCTTCTTTGTCTCCGGAACAAAATACGGGTCATACATCAGTTCCCTTATCGGTATGTTTTTTTTCATCGAGAACGCGGCAGAAAACACATCCTTGATGTTCAGTATCCCGATGATATTGTCGACTGAGTCATGGTACACGGGGAGTCGTGAAAATCCGGTCTCATTGAAAACCTGCATTGCCTCGTCAAGGGTACGGGTATCTTCAATCAGTGCGACATCGACCCGGGGGGTCATGATCTCGCGGGCATTGGTATCCCCAAACTCCAGAACCGAATACAGCATCTCCCGCTCTTCCTGCTCGATCGTCCCCTCCTCTTTTCCCACTTCGATCCACTCCTTGATCTCCTCCTCCGTGACACTTGGTTCACCGATTGCAGAGGGGGCTCCGAACTTCCCGGTAATTTTTTCGATTCCCCAGATGAGGGGGGTGAAGATGCGGGTGAGGTACAGGATGGGTGTGGCAACTGACAGGGCAAGCCTCTCGCTGTGCCGGGCGGCATATACCTTCGGGCCTATTTCACCAAAGACGAGGAGGAGGATCACAACCACAAAAGTTGCAATCCCGACTCCGATGTCCCCGAAAATGCTGATCGTGACTGCCGTTGCTATGGATGCGGCAGCGACATTGACAATGTTATTTCCGACAAGGATCGAGATCAGGAAACGGTTGGGAGTCTCTTTAAGGGTGGCAAGGGATTCTGATCCTTTCCTGCCTTCATTCAGAAGTGTCCGGACTTTTGCCCGGGTTAGGGAGATCAGGGCAATCTCAGAACTCGAGAAGAATGCCGAGAGCGCGAGGCAGATGATGAAGAGCAGGACGGGCAGAAGATATTCGATCATTGAGGCCACGCCGTCCCTGCGGCCATTGATGCTCTATGGTTCATAGATGAGAAAACTACTACAATAATAGTATTCCCTTTTTATAAAACCAGCGTTTATCCGAGAGTTTCATGCACAAAGGCTGCCTGCCCTGCAAGGAGGAGGATCTTCTCCTCGCTTGAGAGGTCGTGGTCAAAGGTGCGGTCCTCAATCTCGAACGTGATGACCCCGTTGTATCCTTCTTCAGCAAGCCAGTGGAGAATGGTGGTAATCCCGGGGTCTTTATCAACCGGGAGGTGCATCGTCCCCCCATTAGCTCTCCCGAGATGGACGTTAACCAGCCGGTCTCCGCAGAGATCGATATATGCCGCGACCTCCTCAATCGACACTCCCATTGCGTGGGAGATATCGAGGGTGAA
The DNA here is from genome assembly GCA_028679275.1 of Methanoregulaceae archaeon. Lineage (GTDB taxonomy): Archaea > Halobacteriota > Methanomicrobia > Methanomicrobiales > Methanospirillaceae > UBA9949. The sequence goes on along the minus strand of JAJRBV010000094.1, from coordinate 3,378 downwards.
AGAGAGCCATGGTTCACGATCGAGGATCTCCCTGACAGTCTCTGGCATGCAGAGGAGCGAGTTCACTTTCTTCTCCATATTCTCTATCGCTACTCTTACCCGGCTATTCCGGGCTGCATCCTCAAGAAGGGACAGATAATGGTCAAACCTCCGGTAATCCGGACCACCAGGGGGTCGTTTTGCGGTCCTCCTTCCGGGGTGAACCGTCACCACGTCTGCACCGATACGATCCGCAAGCGCAACCGATGCGAGGGTGTATTCGATGGAGACTGCCGCAACCTTCGGGTTGACTGAACACGGATTCAGGTCGAGGATGGGGGCATGCACGGTCAGCGGGGACATTGTTTCCCATCTTACGAGGCATTCAAGGAGTTCAGGAACCGGCTGCTCACGGAGCCAGAAATGGGGGGTTTCGACCCAGAACTCCAGTGTATCAAGGCCTGCCTCGTCCACAAAGTCAAATATCTCGTCAAGAGCGTACTCATGAAAAAACATGCTCGAGACGGCAAGACGCACCATGATCCTATTTCATATCCCGCCGGTGTCATAATAATTGTTGATGGCATATGTCCAGAAGGGGACTCTCGGGGAGAGGCAGGAGCACGGGACCGGGATCTTCTCTATTACCGAGATATCGTCCGTCATCTCATCGGTTCTTGATGATACCCGGTTGCAGGATATCTGGGTCCGGGGGGAAGTGACCAACTTCAGGCCGCACGTTTCAGGCCACCGCTATTTCTCCCTGGGGGAGCGGGCGCAGAATGGGGGAGCAGTGCTCCATTGCGTCATGTGGAAGACCGATGCCCGGCGGATCGGGGGTGAGTTCCGGGATGGCATGGATGTCATTGCATTTGGATCGATCACCCACTATGCGCCCCAGGGAAAGTACCAGTTTATTGTGCGGGAACTCCGGCATACCGGCGAGGGTGAAAAACACCTCCTCGTTGAGCGGTGGAAAACCGAACTGGCAGCTGAAGGCTTTTTTTCCGAAGAGAGAAAGAGACCTCTTCCCCGCTTTCCGCTGAAAGTAGGGGTTGTTACATCAGAAACCGGAGCGGTCCTCCATGATATCCGGAACATCATTGCACGACGCTACCCCGTTGAGATTGTAATTGCACCTACTGCCGTCCAGGGAGAATCCGCCCATTGCGAGATTGCTGCCGCCCTGGCCCGGATCGACGGGTGTTGCGATGTGATTATTATTGGGAGGGGCGGCGGAAGTTTTGAGGACCTGTTCCCGTTCAACCATCCTGATGTCGTCCGTGCAATAGCGCGGTGCAGGACCCCTGTGGTAAGCGCCATAGGGCATGAGGTTGATGTCACCCTGGCCGATTTTGCGGCCGATGTGCGGGCAGAAACCCCGTCCGCAGCTGCAGAGCTCGTGGTCCCGGACAGGGGCATACTGAAGGAAGCCCTTGCAGGGTACGCAAAGAAGCTGGGAGCGGATCTCATCGGAAAGATGGACCGGGCATCCCGCGATATAGCGGAACTCAGGTCAAGGATAGCACCGGGAAGAATGGAGCGCCTGATAGCTCAACGGCAGCAGGATACGGCGGTCATGGCCGAGAGGCTCATCCGGGCTCTCTCCGCAACAATTGCACTTGAACGGAAGAACATCTGTTTTTTTTCAGAGCAGATAGAGGGGAGAAACCCGTTACGGCTCCTCGAGCGCGGGTATGCACTCATAGAAAAAGACGGAAACGTCATAAAAGACGTGAAGGCGATAGAAGCGGGCGACCTGGTACTGGCGAGAATGAAAGGGGGAAGACTTGAGCTGCTGGTAAGGAGCGTGACTTATGACAAAAACCTATGAAGAACTGGTGAGCGAATTAAAAGAGATCATAAAAAAGATAGAGGACAATGAAACCGGCCTTGACGAAAGCATAGCGCTGTATGAACGGGGAGCGGTTATTATCAGGCAGTGTGAGAATCTTCTCGCTTCCGCTGAACTGAAGATTACGATGCTTGGACGGGATTAATACGCATCCGGATCACGGGGGTTCCCCTGCATCGCCTCCGGTGGTCACGATCATTTCCACCAGGAGTTCCCCTCCGTTTTTCAGGCAGCCTATCAACTCCCGGGGGAGGGTTCGCGCCGTCCGATCCGACTGTATCCCGACGGTTCTGCCGCAGACATGCCTGCTTCTCCGCCAGACCATATCGGAAGGATGATCAAGGGTAAAATCTGCAGAACCCCGGGAAATGATAACCACCGAGATATTCCCGCAGGTGAGCCTTGTCCGGAGATTTGCATCATCCCTGGCAAGCGCATTCCGAAATTCAGGCGAGAGATCAGCAGCCCCCTTCTCTGCACCGACTGCTATGATACAGTCTCCTTTGCAGGTGAGGTGCCCGTCCTTTGTTATCTCGAAGGTGGTAGGGTGACGGGAGAGTACATTCGGGTGACCCCTGCACCGTATGGTTTCTGTTACCTTCATGCAGCACCGGTTTCGTGATCATCTCAATGGAGCCGGCCCCTGATAATGCCAACCGTGAAGGGCTAATGCTAATATTGGAGAAGGATTCACTCTTACACCGGCTGTTGAAGATGGAAATGAGAGTGTATTGTCCCGAATGCCGGCGAGAACAGGAGCATGCGGTCCTTGCACGATCCCGTCAGACCCGCGTCCGGTGCATGGTGTGCGGTTCGGTCCACCAGGTAGCCCCGGCAAAAGAGCAGCCTCCGCTCATGGTGAAAACCATTGTTTCAGAAGAGGATACTTCCCGAATCTGTGGGATCGAGCTCCTGGCAGAAGAGCCCTGCCAGATCGGGGATCACCATGTCGCTGCCTGCGGGGAGGAATATATCGGGGTAGAGATCACCGCGATCGAACGGGGCCAGCAGCGTGTCCGAAAGGCCCGGGCAAAGGATATCACCGCATTATGGAGCCGGAAGATCGAGGAAGTACTGGTCCGCGTCTCGATTCATGACGGGAGGGCGACCGTCCCGCTCGTCCTGCGGGTCAGCGGAGAAGAACCTTTTGTGGTGGGGGAGGTGTACCGGGCCGGTAACCGCCGGTTCCGCATCGCCCACATGAAAATGCGGGACGGTGCTGCGCTCCGTCACGAAGGTCAGAAAGGGGTCGCGAGGAAGATAAAGAGGGTATACGGATACCCATTATAGGTATTTCCGGATAGCATCCTCGAGCTGTTCCCGGTGAACAACGCCTTCGAACCGCTCGACCACGGATCCATCTTTTATGATGACAATTGTCGGAGTCACCCGGAGATCGTATGTATCGATATAGCCTCTCTCTTTCAGGGGATTGATCGCCTCGATCGTTATATTGAGTGCAGCTCCAACCTCCCTGTTTATCGGGTCCTGCTCCTCGCATGCCATGCAGCCATCCTGGAAGAACGCCATCACCTGAAGCATAC
>JAJRBV010000029.1 GCA_028679275.1 Methanoregulaceae archaeon | reverse complement strand
CAGGGCGTAGGAATCCTCCCGGGAGTCTGGTATCATCACGACCCTCTTAGGGAAAAAAAGAGAACCAGGTTGCCCTATCGTATCTCGATCCGGTCCCCGGTCACCATGTAGGTGACCTTCTCGGCGATCTTGCAGGCATGGTCTCCGCACCGCTCCAGGTAGCGGGCGATTATCAGGTAATTCGTACACTTGGTAATGATGCGGGGATCCTCCATCATATACGTGATCCCGTCCCGGAAGATCGTGTGCCGCAGGGCATCGACCACATCATCCCGGGCCGAGTGGTGTGCGATAAGGGGGAGATCCTCGGTCTCGTATGCCTTCAGGGAATCCCTGATCATCCCGGTCACAAGCGATGCCATGTGGGGGATAGAGAGCGCCTTCACCAGGTCATCGAACCGCCGGTCAGAATACGTGCTGAGTACCACGTTGGCGATGTCCTTGCCGTAGCGCCCAATCCGCTCTGAAGAAGAGATCAGCCGGAGAGAGCAGGCGATCATCCGCATATCCTTTGCCATCGGCTGGTAGAGGGCAATAAGCCGGTACATCTCATCTTCAAGCATATTCGTCTGGTCGGAAAGCTCCTTCTTTCTCATCCTGACCGCTTCTGCCCGCTGTGGATCGTTCTCACTGAGTGCCAGCACGGCATCTTCCAGCATCCCCACGGCAAGATACCCCATCTCGAGAACCCTTGCCTTCGTCGCTTCCATCTCAATATGAAATTTTTCACTCATCCGATCACCCTATCCGAACCTTCCCGTGATATAATTTTCAGTCAGCTCCTCTCTCGGATGCTCGAATATCTGTGTCGTGGTACCGCATTCGATCATCTCACCAAGATACATGAAACCGGTATAATCGCTCACCCGGGCAGCCTGCTGCATGTTGTGGGTAACGATGATGACACAATACTGTTTCTTCAGCTCATTGATGAGGGTCTCGATCTTCGAGGTCGCGATCGGGTCGAGGGCTGAACAGGGTTCGTCCATCAGGATCACCTCCGGTTCAACTGCCAGCGTCCGTGCGATGCAGAGACGCTGCTGCTGACCCCCGGAAAGACCCATCGCCGAATCCTTCAGACGTTCATTCACCTCATCCCAGAGCGCAGCGTTCCGGAGGCTCCGCTCGACAATTTCATCGAGGCGTTTTTTATCATTAATTCCGTGGATCCTCGGCCCGTACGCAACATTCTCGTAGACAGATTTTGGGAACGGGTTCGGTTTCTGGAAGACCATCCCGATCTTCCTCCGGATTTCAACCGGGTCCGCGCCCCTGCCATAGATGTTTTCCCCGCGGAAATCGATCTGGCCGGTGATCCGGACGCCCGGCACCAGGTCGTTCATGCGGTTGAAGCAGCGAATCAGGGTGGACTTGCCGCACCCGGACGGCCCGATCAGGGCCGTGACCCGTTTGTCAGGGATCTCCATGGAGACGTCTTTCACAGCGTTGTTGTCCCCGTAGTAGAGGTTCAGGTGGGTGGTGGAAATGATGGTCGTTTCTGTCATGGTAGTTCACCAGTGATGCCGGGCCGAAGACCGGTAGCGTATCCAGATAGCGATGGCATAGAAGGCCACCACCAGAACCAGGAGCACGAGGGCAGTGGCGTACTGCTGCCCCTTGGCACCCGGGACGTTGGTGGCCAGGATGTAGAGATGGTAGGGCAGGGCCATGACCGGCTGGAAGAGCGAGCTCGGCAGGAACCGGGTGGAGAAGATTACTGCCGTGAACAGGATGGGGGCTGTCTCCCCGGCCACCCTCCCGATGGAGAGGATGGTGCCGGTCAGGATGCCGGGGACCGAGGGGGGCAGGACCACCTTCCGGATGGTCTGCCACTTGGAGGCTCCGAGCGCCAGGCTCCCCTCACGGATCGAGATCGGGACGGTGATCAGGGACTCCTCGGTGGTCCTGATTATGGTGGGGAGCACCATCAGGGCCAGGGTGATCTGCCCGGCGAGCAGGCAGACCCCAAAGCCGAGGTAGAGGACCAGGAAGGCGAAACCGAACAGCCCGAAGACAATGGAGGGGGTGCCGTTTAACAGGTCGGTGGCGGTCCTGATGAGGGCGACCAGCCTTCCCTGCTTTGCGTATTCCGTGAGGTAGATGGCGGCCCCGATACCGAGAGGGAGCGCGATGGCGATCGAGCCGATCACCAGGTACATGGTCCCGACGATTGCCGGGGCGATGCCCCCTTCCCGCCCGAGGTTTGACGGGGGGCTGGTCAGGAACTCCCAGGTGACATAGGGAAGTCCTTTCGAGATGATATCAAAGAGGATGACGCCGAGAGAGAGGAGCACCACGATGATGCAGAGGCCGGCCAGGGAAAAAGCCACCCGCTGCTCCCACTTCGGGGATACCCTCGGGGGGACGAACCGCACCACCAGGTACAGGATTATGGTAGCGGCAATCCCGGTCACCCCGAAGAAACCGGAGAGGGCCAGGGCGAGGAGACCCCAGACAATCGGTACCCGGTAGGTCCGGAAGAAGGCTTCCCCCCGCTCCCTCCAGCCCGGGGCCTCCGGTTTCTTCCGTGCACAATCCGCGGCGGAGGGGGCCTGCTGCCTCTTGATCCGGGCCAGCACCACGGTAGCCGTGTAGTTGATAACCAGGGTGATGACGAGCAGCACCACCGCCACCCCGAAGAGAGCATAGTAGTGGGTGCTGTCCACCGGTACCTCCCCCATCTCGATGCCAAGCGTCCCGGTGAGGGTCCTGATGGGGGAGAGGACATTGTAGATGGGTTCGGGAATGACAGGAGCATTCCCGGTCACCATCAGCACGGCCATGGTCTCGCCGGCGGCCCTTCCCACTCCCAGGATGATGGCGGCGGTGATGCCGGAGAGGGCGGCCGGGGTCAGGACCCGGGAGATGGTCTGCCAGTGGGTAGCCCCGAGCGCGAGCGATCCTTCCTTGTACTCGCGGGGGGCAGAGGATAGGGCGTCCTCAGAGACACTGATGATGACAGGGAGCGAGATGAGGGCCAGGAGGAGGGAGCCCGCGAGCCAGGTCTCACCGGACGGGACATCGAAGGAGACCCGGATCCAGGTGGTGAGCACGATCAGGCCGAAGAACCCGAAGACCACCGAAGGGATGCCGGCCAGCAGCTCGACAGCCGGCTTCACCACGGCCTTCACCCGGTAGGGAGCAAGCTCTGCGATGTAGATAGCGCTCCCGACACCGAGCGGAATGGCTATGGCCATGGCCAGCAGGGTGGCAAGAATCGTATCGACAATGAGAGGCCAGATGCCGTAGGCTGGCGGGGTTCCGGTGGGGTTCCAGATCGGGCCGGTGAGAAAATTCCAGATGCCGATCTCCTCAAAGATGGGATAGGCATCGAGCAGGAGAAAAGCGAAGATGAAGAAGATGGTGATGACGGCAAAGAAGGCACAGATGAACCAGGCTGCCCGGATGAGGGTCTCCCTCCGGTAACGCCGTGCCTGGTGCCGGTCGCGTAAAAACCCGCCTGCCTCAGGACCGGCTGGCAGGACAGCAGGAAAAGGGTTTTCGGGTGGTTTTCCCGCAGGTGGTTCCTTTCCGTCGGTCATAGATCACGCGAGAGGGACGAATCCTTCTTCAGTGACGATCTTCTGTCCGGCGGGCGAGAGGATGAAGTCGATATAGATCTTGGCAAGTCCGGTTGGTGAGCCCTGGGTGATCATCAGCAACGGCCGGGAGATCGGGTAGGTCTTGCTGATGACCGTGCCGATGGAGGCCTGGACCGGGGCGCCATTGACGACAACGGGGACAGCCTTGACATCCTTTTCTATGTACCCGATGCCGACATAGCCGATGGCGCCGGGTGTCTGGGTAATGGTCTGCTTGACCGCCCCGTTCGAGTTCTTCTCAAGCATGGTGCTCGTGTAGTTTGTCTTCTTCATGACCGATTCGGTAAAGAACTCACGGGTCCCGGAAGCGCTGTCCCGTCCCACCACGACGATGGCCTGGTCAGGCCCGCCCACTGTCTTCCAGTTGGTGACGCTGCCGTTGTAGATGGCCTTGATCTGGTCCATGGTCAGCCCGCTGACAGTGTTTGCCGGGTTGACGATGATGGCAATGCCGTCGTTGGCGATGACCGTCTGCACAAGTCCCGGGTATTTGGTCTTCTCCTCAGCCTTCAGGTCGCGAGAGGACATGCCAATGTCGACGGTCTGCTCCCCTATGGCCTGGATACCGACTGATGACCCGCCACTCGCTATCTGGATGTCGGTCGAGGCGTGATCCTTCATATAGGCGTCAGCCGCTTTCTGGGCAATGGGAAGGACGGTGGTCGATCCCGAGATCCTGAGCACGGAAACGGTTGCGGGCGGTGTTGTGGCCTGGCCGCCAGGTGTCGTGGGGGTAGACTGGCCATCGCCGGGCTGCTGAGTACACCCGGCGACAAGTACTGCAATGATCAGGACTGCTGCGAGCCCGAACATCCAGCATTTATGAAAAGATGCTGCCATATCCTACAAGGGTGCCTATATTTATAAACCATTTTCCGATGGATACTCTATGTATATATAGAGTATATAGAGAAACTTATCCAGGATTACCAGTACCATGGAGATACGAAAAGTTCAGATTACAGGAGGATCGTCCTACGTAATCACCCTCCCGAAGGACTGGGCAGAAGCGCAGCAGATAAAGAAAAACGATCCCCTGGGCCTTGTTGCGCAGCCTGACGGGACCCTGCTTGTCACACGGGACATTACGGAAGGCCAGTTCCAGCGCGAGAAGAAATTTGACGTCAGTGCTACTGATGAACCAACCTTCCTCTTCCGGATGCTGATCGGATCCTACATCGCCGGGTATACGACCATCACCATTTCTTCAAAAACCCGTATCAGTGCCCCTGTCAGGATGGTGGTGCGCGACTTTGCCCAGATGACGATCGGGCCCGAGGTAGTGGAGGAGACTGACACGAAGATCATCCTGAAAGATCTTCTCAATCCGGTCGAGATGCCGTTTGAGAACACCATCAAGCGGATGTTTGTGATCGTAAAAAACATGCACCTCGATACAATGATTGCCCTTGAGTCCCGGAACAGGAGCCTTGGAGATGACGTCATCGCCCGGGACAATGACGTGGATCGCCTGCACTGGCTGATCGCCCGCCAGACGAACATCATCCTGAAAAATGCAAGTCTCGCGAGGAAAATGGAAGTCTCCACGAGTAAAGTTGTCAATACCTATATCATCAGCCGGATTATCGAGAGAATCGGGGACCATGCCGTCCGGATTGCAGAGAATACCAAGAAGATGCCGGAAAACCAGGTGGATGCTGAAGTGCTTGCCGCGATTAAAAAAGCAAACACGCTGGCGCTGTCGATTTTTGATAAAAGCATCATATCGTTTTTCAACGAGGATATACGGGGATCCCATAACAACATCGAGCATGTGGAGAAACTGGAGGAGATCTGCGAAAATATTAACATCCTCGCGATGAAAAAGGATCCATTTGTCGCCGTATCACTCCGGTACATCGCTGAAAGCATCCGGCGCTCCGGGGAGTACGCGGGGGATATATCGGAGAGCGTCATCAATTACCTGGTTGATGAGAAGGTCTGAAACGGGCAGGGTACGCTTCGCCGGCTCATCCTCGTTTCTCCACGCCGGTGCAGAAAAGCTGGCATAAACTATATCAGAAAACACCACCCCATTATCTTTTCAAGGGGAAATGCCTGTGGCGGGGGAGCCTCTTATTGAACTTACGGATCTGACATGGGAGCACCTGGTGGAGCAATCGGATAAACCGGTGCTTGTCATGTTTTACAGCCCTACCTGTCCTCATTGCCGGACCATGGAGCCGTATTTCAGGCAGTATGCAAAAGAGTATGAAGGAGTCGTGTCATTTGCCCGCCTCGATATCACCAGCAGCCAGTGGACCGCAGAGCGATATGGCGTCCGGAGCACTCCCACCTTCAAAATGTTCTGCACCGGAAAACCATTCCAGGAGATGGTGGGAGCCGTGTATCCCGCCCTTTTGAAGAGAATGGTGGACGAAGGACTGGCATCCGGTGCAGCATGTATTGCAAAATCCACCCTGGTCAATTATGATATCACCGGATATGGGTGAACAATCAGAATAGACGAATGAACAGGCAGGTTCTGGTCACTTGATAGTGATACGGGATAAAAAGGAACAATATGGGAAGATCTTCATCCATTGCATTCGCCGTGCTGCTCATCCTCGGATGTGCGATACTCTGTGCACATCCGGTCGCTGCAGCAGAACAAAGCCAACCCGATCTCATTATCACAGGGGTTACGGCCCCGTCATCTGCGGTTTTGGGGGGTAAGGTTTTCCTTTCAGCAACGGTGAAGAATGCGGGCAGTGGAGATTCCTCGTATTCCTATACGTACTTCTATATTTCGAAGGATATGGTCATTGACAGCTCGGATTCATATCTTGGGAGAGCATATTCCGCTTCCCTGGCGCCGGCAGGTTCACGGGCGGTCTCCTGTTCTGCACTGGTTCCGTCAGTTCCTGCCGGATCCTTTTACATTCTTGCAAAGGCAGACGGTTCAAACCGGATTTCCGAGGGTAATGAGGAAAATAATATCGGAATAAGCGATCGCCTGACGATAGGTCCGAGGCTGCCGACAGTCACCCCGACACCGGTACCATCCCCCGGAGCAACCCCCGTTACGACCCAGGCTCAAAAACCCGACCTGGTCATATCAGGGATGATCACGCCCCCAGTGGCGGTTCCGGGAGGGAAGGCATCGCTTTCAACAACAGTCCGGAATGAAGGAGGAGCTCATGCCCCGTATTCCTACCTCTATTACTACCTCTCGGCCGATACCGTTCAAGACACCGGGGATACCTACCTTGGCAGAGCCTACCTCTCCCCCATCTCTCCGGGGACCTCAAGAACCGTGTCGAATTCTCTCGCGATTCCGTCTCAGATTTCCGGAACGGTCTATCTGTGTGCCATAGCGGATGGAAGCGGGAGGATTGCTGAAAAGAATGAAGGAAACAATGCAGGATTCAGCAACCCCGTGACAGTACAGGCCGGGCAGATACCAGGGCCGACACCCAGCCCTGCCCCCTCCCCTGCCATAATCCTGAAACCTGACCTGTTTGCTCTCTCTGTTAACGGCCCCGATTCCGGAACTGCAGGGAACGCGCTTGCAGTGCAGATCCTTGTCAGGAACAATGGGACGACCTTTTCGGGCAGTTCACTGGCAGCACTGTATCTCTCCACTGATAAGGTCATCACACCGGGGGATTCGTACATCGGGTCAGTGTCCGTCCCCTCCGTATCGGCAGGTTCAACGGTGACCGTTGGCGGGAATATTGCACTCCCTGCCACCATCGCTGCCGGGACCTACTATCTTGGAACGATCATCGATCAGGCAGATGTCATAAGGGAGATTGATGAGGGGAATAACGTTGCGTTTGATAACGGTCCGGTAACGATCACCTGGCCTGTGCCGGGTGGTTCGGTGGAAGCACAAGTCGAAGCCGCGATCCTGAAATACACCAACCAGGAGCGGATTGCCTCCGGTGTCAGTCCTCTTGTCCAGGATCCTCTTCTGACCTCGGTCGCCCGGGCCCACAGTCTCGATATGAAGGAGAGGAACTTTTTCAGCCATGCCAACCCTGACGGGCTCTCCCCGTTCCAGCGAATGGCAGCTGCAGGGTACCGCTACTCGGCAGCCGCAGAAAATATCGCCGCAACATCTGCATTTACCCTCAGCAGCAGTCCTGATGAAGCAGGCAGGTATTTTGTACAGGAGATGTGGATGCAGAGCACGGGACACAGGGAGAATATCCTCAGTTCAGCGTATACCCGGATTGGAATCGGTGTCGTTTACGAGCCTGACCGCAGCTCGAGTCCGTACGGATTTATCGCCACACAGGACTTTGGCAGACCCTGATACCAACAAAAAACCTGACAGGGCGTCATAATTTTTTTCATCGCTTTCATTTCGGAGTATTCCCGGACTTTCTCCATGTGAGTCTGGTGTACACGCATCCCTGCACCAGTATCCCTGACACTGCACGAGTAACGAATGATGCAGTGGTCCTTTCCATCGAACTCCTGAGGATCCCGCTTATGCCACCTGCCCAATGTATTTATCCGCAAAAGAGCAACATTGTTGTCATTATAATG
>JAJRBV010000182.1 GCA_028679275.1 Methanoregulaceae archaeon | reverse complement strand
CTGCCACTGGATATCAAGGTTTTTATGACGAAGGGCCCTGATAAGGCCCCTGTAATTCCTCCTGGCCTTCAGGGCATCAATATCAGGTTCATCGCCGGAAATGATCGCCATGGATCAATCCCTCCCCGGGTATGGTTCATGACAGTGAATGAGGGAGCAGTGCATTCGTTCTCTCCCGATACCTTCTGTCATGGGTCTGGCATCCCCCTGACATAGTACAGTGTGTGGAGTGCAAAAGGCGTAGAGATCGCCCAGGAAATTAAATAGGCGGTGTAAGATGGGATAAAAAGGCTCATGGTGAGGATACAGGTGACATTGACCTGAAAAACCAGGAATCCCCACCACATGCCCAGATAATTGTAGCCGAGGCCAAGGCAAAAAAAATTCAGGATCATCGCTGCATACGGGCTTCGCTGTTTTTTCCTTCTCGCAAGCCCTCTTGGGAGGTGCATGAGAGGGATATTGCATTTCGGAAATGCCATGAGGGCTTCCCAGCGGACAGTTCCGCTGATGTCACGGAGCGCAAGGTCACAGGCCCCCTTTGCAGCCGGATCATGCAGATCCCCCAGGATTTTTACCACATGAGCCCTCACGGCAGGATCATAATCACTGAGACTATGGATGAGCGGTCCGACCGGGACTTCCTCAAGGCCAGGGATATCGTTCCAGCGCTGTGCAGAGACGAGAAAGTATACCTGCCCTTCCGGATCTTCTGGGATCCATCCGTTCTTCTCGAGTGCAATTGCTGCACCATAGCGGACATATTTATCCGGGTCTTTGAGAGCTTTTACCAGTCCTGCCCGTGCGGCAGGATCGCCAATCTCGCCGAGTGCAATCGCAGAGGCCCAGCGTACCTCATTGCTATCATCACGGGAGAGAAGGAGAAGGAGCCCTGGCACTGCCTGGATGTCACGGAGGTCGGAGAGTATTTCCACCACTCCTATCCTCATCCTCCGGTCAGGGTGGTTAAGGGCAGCGATCAGTTTTTTTGTTGTTGTCGCTCCGCGGAGCCTTTCGAGTGCCGATGCTGCCTTCCACTGGATAGTAACGTCACGATGGGCAAGGAGCCGGATAAGTTCACTGATATCCTGCTCGCGCTCAAGCCTCCCGACATCGGGTTTTTTCCCGATGGAAAATGGCAGGGAGGGCATCAGTGCTCCCTCCTTTTCCTCCGCACAGGTTCCTTATTGTTCACGCTTGTTCCATCTCAGATAAAATACGAGTGCAACGAGGACTACCATAAATACTATCGAGAGGTTTTTCAGGATGACGATGGCTGACGTCCCCTGGGTGAGGGCTCCGGCCAGGGTCTCCCCCTGATCTTCTCCTGATGGCAGTGTTGTCTCTTCCGCCGGGCCTGAACCGGCAGCAGGGTTTGCCGCGCCGGGTGTTTCTGGTATTCCGGCCTTGTCATCAGTCCCGGCAGGAGCCAGTGCCTGAATCGGGGTGCCTGCAATGGTCGGGACCTCTGTCGGAATCATCGTGGAAGAGGCTGCCGGGCCTGCAACATCTCCACCCCCTCCCCCTCCACCGCCCCCGCCACTGCTTCGTGACTGGACACTCCGGGAAATGGCGAGGTAGACCATCTGGAACGGATTTCCAGGACCGCCGAGCGCGCTGACAGAAAACTTTGAAAGGCCATGCGGGGAGTATGCCTTGAAATAGTCAAGGTTCATGACCGGATCATGATACAGAAATGATGTATTCAGCACTTCTGCACTTCCATCATCTCCGATCCTCAAAATTTTTATGCTTTCACGCTCGTCCCTGATTCTGAAGGCTCTCTTCTCAACCATGTATCCTTCGCGGTCAAGCATGAGCTGGTGTTCCCCGGGAGCGAGCCCCGTGACGGTTATGGGGGTCCTTCCCTGGTAGGCGGTGTCGATGAAGACCACTGCACCCGCAGGTGTCGTCTCTACCGTGATCGACCCCTTGTCCCCTTCCCCAAAATTCCGGACCCATTCCGCATCTACCCCGGCGGTTATCATGCAGTCTGATGCAGGATCGGCCCCGTCAAAAGACAGCGTGTAGGCAATATCATGAATATCCCCGAAGTCAGGATAATCGTCAATAGCCCTGTCAAATTCAAGGAAATCTTCAGGAAAAACCCCTTCCCAGACCTGGCTGATGATAGTTCCCTCTGAAGGGTAATCCTCCGGACAGACCGTGTAATTGAAAATTCCGATACTACCATGATCGTTATCTTCAGGGGAGATGACAATCTCCCTGCTCCTGATGCATATTGATGAGAGAACCCCTGTTACCACGCTGCCATTCAGATAAAACCCTCCCTCCCCTGCAACGAACTCCATCTCATGAATTCCCGAAGATTCGGGGGGATAGATGGTTAACTTCTGCCCGGATTCAGATAGCTGAAATGGAGGAGTTGCATTTCCATCAAAAGTAAGGATCTCGGTGTTGCCGTTCTGCACGATTGATAACCCCGGAATATCAAAAGTCATCAGGGATGTGGTGGCATTGGCAACCATGATCAGGTTTTCCTTTCTCTGAGAGCTGTTGCCATAGGAGTTTTCAGCAGAAAGGCTGATACTGTAAATCCCGGCCGTGCTGAAGATGTGCTCCGGGTCTTTAAGGTCCGAACTGCTCCCATCCCCAAAATCCCATCTCCAGGTTTCCGGATCGCCCGATGAGGTATCTGAGAACTGTACTTCTAACGGCGCAATCCCTGAAAGGGGTGAGGCAGCAAACGATACAACCGGAGGAGCGCCTGCACTGATGAAATCATCTCTCCGTTCCATGTCCCTCTGGAAAGGATTTCCCGTATAGAGCCGGACAGAATAGGTTCCCGGACTCTCGTAGGTGTGGACCGGGTCTGTCTCTTCTGATGTTGAACCGTCGCCAAAGTCCCAGTGCCGGAATAATGGCTCCCCCGTACTTGTGTCAGTGAAGGACACGGTGAGAGGAGCCCGACCGGCAGTGGTATTGGATGA